>JBOGUK010000177.1:0-3338 GCA_050695915.1 Anaerolineales bacterium | reverse complement strand
GCCACAATCTGTCCATCTGGCGAAAGGGCCAAAGCATTGATCCCGGCGTTGAGTCTTCTTTTAGCCGCAGGTGTTGCTGATAGTCCACTCGCCGAATAATTCCACGTCGACAAATCCCCGGCGATCGACCCCATTACGATGGCCTGCTGGCCCGGTACGAACACTAAATCGTTGATCCGGTTGAAGAAATCGGACCGGTGCAATTCCCCAATCTCTGAAAGTTGCCCATCGGTCAGTTCAAAGAGACCAAGGGTTCCATCCGGGAAGCCTGCGGCCACAAGAACCTGCGTTCCGGTTGAAACCGCAACCGAGGTCGTAAACTGTCCGGCGCTCGCGGCCACGCTGGCTTCCGTATTTTCCCGCCATGCCCACTCCGTGACCACGCCCAGGAACCCCGCGCTCTCCGCAGGCGCTTCGCGGGTGGCTTCCGTGCCGGCTGGTTCCGCGGTGTTCTGACTCAACGCATCAGCAAGTTCAGGGGTGGGTGTTGAAGCTTGCTGGTCTTGAGCCGAGCCTGAATTTCCGGCGGCCCCGGCCGAGGAAAGTGACTGGGCAATGAAGCTCTCAAGATTGTCATCCGGCGCGGCGCTGGCGAAGGCGGTACCCAAAATCACCAAGAAAAATAAGACCACTGAAATGAGCTTTATGAATATGGGGATTGGGGCAGGGGCCTGTTCCTTAAGTTGTTGGTTTGCTAACTTGCGGAAGAAATAGTTAATGTTGTCTTCGAACGCATTGCCGAGAAAAACGCTGACGGCCGTGGCCGCACCAACGATCACCCAGACGATCAGTCTGAAACCATCGGAGATTGGAGGTAGTTCCATTGGCTATCCTATCGAGATTAAAAGTCGGAGGATTATACTAACGTTTCGCAGTTCGAAGATTAAGATAGAGCGGGGATGGCGAGGCCTGACTATTGACACTTTGCCAGGACGTTCAAGAGAGCAGAATTCTGTTTGCTGATGAGCTCGATGGTGCGGATTTGCAATTCGAGAGTTGAAAGCAGGATCTGCTCGCTCCTGCTCTCAGTGAAATTGGTGGAAAGCGATTCGAAATCCTGCTGAAGGGTAGAAATGGCCTGGTTGGCCCCGTGGAAGATTGTATCCGCAGTCGATACAGCCTCGGCGCAAGCTGCCGTCGTCCCCCTATAGAAAAGGCTGCCTGCCTGGATCACGATGATCAGCACCAGGAGCACGATGACTATGGAATTGTTACCAGCTTTGAACAAAATTGCCCTTTGACAAACCGGGCGTAATTATACTTATAAAATAGAACCAGATATGCGCGCTGTGAAGCTGTTTTCCCCGGCGGTCGTTCAACAAAATCCTCTGTCTTTAGTAAGCGTTGATGTCCCCGAGCCTGCGGCTGGGCAGGTCCGCATCAAAATAAACTATTGCGGAGTTTGCCATACCGACCTTCACATAGTGGAGGGGGATATCCACCCGCCGCAGCTGCCGATCACTCCTGGGCACCAGGTAGTTGGCGTCATTGACGCAATCGGCCCATCACAAGCCGAGGTAGGGCTTCGCGCCGGGCAACGCGTCGGTGTTCCTTGGTTGCACTGGACTGATGGAACGTGCGCGTTTTGTGACTCGGGCAGCGAGAACCTCTGCGAACGCGCCAAGTTCACCGGCTTCCATGTGGACGGCGGCTACGCTGATTACATGATCGCGGAGTCCCAATACGTACTTCCTCTCCCGCAACAGATCCAGAGCATGGACGCCGCGCCCCTCCTTTGCGCTGGCATCGTTGGCTTTCGCTCCCTGCGCAAAGCGGGTCTGGTACACGGCGAACGGCTCGGATTGTTCGGCTTCGGCGCCAGCGCCCACCTCGCCATTCAGGTCGCCAGATCTTGGGGTTGCGAAGTTTATGTTTTCACTCGCTCGGCCTCGCACCGTAAACATGCCGAGAAGCTTGGCGCCGCGTGGGTAGGAGGCGCGGAAGACAAACCACCAAAACTGCTTGATCGCGCCGTTGTGTTCGCGCCGGCGGGAAAGATTGTCCCTCTGGCTTTGGAAAAAATACGGGCAGGAGGGACTGTGGCGTTGAACGCCATCCACATGAGTGACATCCCTCAAATGCCTTACAGTCTGATCTATGGAGAGCGAAGTCTGGTCAGCGTCGCTAACGCCACCTACCAGGATGGCCTCGACTTCCTCGAGCTTGCCGCCGAGATCCCGATCAAGGTGACCAGAGTGCCCTACAAGCTGGAAAACGCAAATCGAGCGCTCGCAGACATGAAACATAGCCGCATCAATGGCGAAGCGGTGCTGGAGATCAACTCCGATTAGACGCCGTAGGGACAGGCGTTGTCCCGAAGAAGCCTATAAGGCTGACGAGGGATCAAAACCTGTCCGCCCACCGAAGGTGGGGATCCTGGGGAACAATACCATCTCATTAGGGACATACATCCGACCGGCCGTAGAAAAGTTTAGTCAGGTAGTATTACGTACAGAACATCCTAAGCTATCCCTCCAAACTCTCTCGTGTCCTCAACCCAACCCCTCCATTTTACAGCAACACCCGAAGAGGGTCCCGTTTCCGCAATCCTGGTTATGCCTGAGCAGCCCGCAGCGCTCTTAGTGCTTGCACACGGTGCAGGAACCGATATGAATCATTATTTCCTTGAAGATCTAAGTGAAGCGCTTTCTCACACCAGCGTCGCTACTTATCGTTACAACTTCCCATATTCAGAAAAAGGCCGCCGAGGCCCTTTTAATTCCGCCGTCCTGACTGCGACTGTCCGCTCCGCGGTCGAAGCCGCCGCAGATGCCGCGCCCGGGTTACCCCTATTCGCCGGAGGCAAATCGATGGGCGGCCGCATGACATCCCTGGCGCAAAGCAAATCACCACTGCCCGGAGTCCGAGGGCTCGTTTTCTTTGGTTTCCCATTACACCCTCCTGGGAAGCCAGGCACTGAACGGGCCGATCATCTCGAGGGTGTGAATATCCCCATGCTGTTCATCCAGGGCCCGCTCGACAAGCTCGCTCTGCCTGAGTTATTGCATCCTGTATTGGATCGCTTGGGAGAAAAGGCAACGCTCCACTCGGTCGATCAAGCGGACCACAGCTTCAAAGTTCCCAGGAGCAGCGGCCGCTCGCACAATGACATAATCGACGAGCTGACTAAAACGAGTGCAAACTGGATAAAAGCGCGGGTCTAAGTGAGTTTATACTGGGCGCTGTGCTGGTTTCGTCAGTCGGTGGAACCGACTAGAAACTCCTGTAAGCAAGCCCGCAGGGCTTGCGTAGTAGTGCAAAAAAGTTGGAGTTTCGTCAGTCGGTGGAACCGACTAGAAACTCCTGTAAGCAAGCCCGCAGGGCTTGCGTAGTAGTGC
>JBOGUK010000176.1:0-14652 GCA_050695915.1 Anaerolineales bacterium | reverse complement strand
CCATATTGGCGCCTGCATTCAAAGCTGCTTCGGCGACCTTTGATTTATAGGTGTCTATGGAAATCGGGATGTCGAATTCCTTGCCCAGCCCTTCGATCACCGGAATGACGCGATCCATCTCCTCTTGGGCGCTCACCGGTTGGCCGCCGGGGCGAGTGCTTTCGCCCCCTACATCAAGGATATCGGCGCCGGATTCGACGAAGTGCCTGGCGCGCTTGACGGCTATCGCTACCAGCGGACGCTGTGTATAAAGACCGTCTCCAGAAAAGCTATCCGGTGTGATATTGAGGATGCCCATGACATAGGTGCGCACACCCCAAACGAAAGTGGATTTGCCAACCTGCAGTTGCCGGTATTTTGTGACAGTCATGGGTTCACCCGAGTTATGCCGCTGGTATCGAGCGTTTGCAGTAATTCTGTAACTGTCCTGTTCAACCCCGGGATCTTCAAATCCGGGGCTAAATCAGCCATGGGGACAAGTATAAAAGCGCGCTCAGCGATGCGAGGGTGGGGGATGGTTAGATCAGCTTCGCTGATGGAGGAATCGCCATAAAGCAAAATGTCGATGTCGATTTCCCGTGGACCGTATTTGAAGGAAGGTGTACGTCCCAGCTTTTTTTCCACCGCCTTGAGTTCCCGAAGTAACTCGGGGGGCGAAAACTCAGTTTCCGCTTCAACCACCATGTTGTAGAAATTATTCTGGTCCGCATAACCCCACGGAGGGGTTTCATAAACTGAGGAGCGCCCTGTAACCGCAATGTGCGCCGGCAATGCCGCGATGGCGCTCTCAAGGTTTTTGAGTCGATTTCCGAGGTTGCTGCCCAAGCCGAGGAGGATTTTTTCAGGCATCTTCGCCAGTACGGTAATCGTTTGAGTGTCTACCATACTATACAAGAAATGAAGCCCTGCCGCGGATAGAATTGCCCGCTATGACTGAAAGAAAGCTTCAGTTTCCCGCCGGTTTCATGTGGGGAACGTCCACATCTTCACATCAGGTCGAAGGCAACAACACCAACAATAACTGGTATGCGTGGGAGGAAGAGCCCGGTCGCATTCCGGAAGGACATCGTTCAGGCCTGGACTGTGATTGGTGGGGAGGGCGCTGGGCCGAAGATATGGATCGAGCGGTTGCGGGTGGGCAGAACGCGCACCGCTTATCCATTGAATGGAGTCGCGTGCAGCCCGCGCCCGATCGCTGGGACGAATCCGCCTTGGATTATTCCCGGCAGATGATCAAGGGCCTCGTGGAACGCGGCCTTACGCCGATGGTAACCCTGCACCATTTCACCCACCCGCTGTGGATCAGCGAAATAGGTGGCTGGGAGAGCAGCGAGACGCCGAAGCACCTTTATGAATACGCACGCCGTGTGGTTAGTGCGCTCAAGGAGCACGTAAACCTTTGGTGCACAATCAATGAACCCAATGTGATCGCCGCGGTTGGGTATCTGGATGGCGCGATGCCGCCGGGCGTTTCCGATATTGGGCGCGCCTTCACGGCGATCGCGCGTGCGCACGTGGCGGCTTACCAGGCAGTCCATGAGGTGCAGCCCGATGCGCGGGCGGGACTGGCGCTGGCTTATCGCGGCATGCACCCGGCGCGGCCCTGATCGCCCCTCGATCGCCAGGTGGCGAAGGCGCACTCCCATCTCTTCAACGAGTTCTTCGCGCAAACGGTCCGAGACGGCAGGATGCGCTTCCTTTCCAAAACCGTTTCATTTCCACAGGCCCGTGGTACACATGATTTCCTGGGAGTGAACTACTACACGGAGGACGTGGTGGCTTTTAGTTCGAAAGCGAATGAAGCATTTGGCCATCATTACTTCCCCAAAGATGCTGAGATCAGCCCGAACGGCCTAATCGCCAATAGGCCCGAGGGCTTTTACGGTGCGTTACGCTGGGCGGCTGATTTCGGTGTGCCGGTCATCGTTACCGAGAACGGCGTCGAGGATGGCGCGGACCAGCTGCGCTCGCGTTACGTGGCACAGCACATTCACCGACTCTGGCGCGCAGTGGACGCTGGCGTGCCAATAGAAGGATATTTTCACTGGAGCCTGATCGACAACTTCGAGTGGGAGCGCGGCTGGACGCAGCGCTTCGGGCTCTGGGAACTGGACATTGAAACTCAGCGGCGGCGCAAGCGCCGCAGTGGGCAGTTCTACGAGCAGATCTGCCAGACGAATTCGCTTTCAGCAGACGCGGTCAGCACTTTTGCGCCGGGGGTTTTAGAGAAAATATTTCCTTTGCAATAACCCGCGTGTATAATTTTTAGCCTCGGAGAGGTCGCATAGTCTGGCCTAGTGCGCGCGCTTGGAAAGCGCGTATACCGCAAGGTATCGTGGGTTCGAATCCCACCCTCTCCGCCTCTGTCATTGCGAGCGATCCGCAGCCGCTTGCGGCGAGGGGAAAGAGAGCCTGCCCTGAGCCTCGTTGAAGAACGAGGCGAACAGGTGGCAATCTTCCCGGTCTCGTTGGAAACACTCCGCTGCTACCCGTATCTCCCAGTCATAAAATCGCTTTAATCTCAGGCCCTCTTAATTCTTCCTCCCTCGTCCTATATCCTTGCTTCTGTCCAATTGCTTGACATTTTGAGCAATTTCGCCACATTTTGATGATTCCGATGTATTTTGTGAGCAACACAAACGTCCGCTCATCTGTGAGGGTATCTTTGCAACACATGAAATCGCATGCCGTATCCGTAGAGGACAGGCTTGTCCCGAGGGAGCGGTGTAGCCGCGACGAGGGATCGCAAACCTGTCCGCCGCCAACCGAAGGGAGGCGGGATAGCTCACCCTCATCCGAACGAGTGAGACGGGTCGGAGAATTAATTGGGCTACCCTCTTCCGCATTGATGCTTCCATTTGTCATATCTACCACAACAACAACATCGACCCTTTCCACATGGGCAACAACTTGTACGCACCTACCACAATGCCACCTGTGGGAGTCCTTCTCTGCAAAAGCTGCAACAACTTGCAACATTTGCAACACTTGCAACATCTGCCCTTTAGGGTCTAAACGCTCGTCAGGGTCAACCGGAAACATTTAACGAAGTAAGGGGGGAGATTAAGTTAAAAATGTGACCCCCCTTGACAATCTCCCCGGGTGAAAGTTAAATAACCAAACGGTTAAATACAATGACCGCCGACACCCTCAGCCTCACTTTCGCGGCCTTGGCAGACCCGACCCGCCGGGCTATGCTGGCCCGCTTGGCCGCTGGTGAATCCACCATTACCGCCCGAATCGCCGTATGGGCGTAGCATGCTACGCCCATACCTCGAATCAGCGTGGCTTCCTCAATTTGGGGGCCCATCCCCAATTACAATCCCACAACCCGCCTAAAGACTTGGTCAAGCCGCTCTCAATCAGCCTCCCGGCCGTTTCTAAGCACCTGAAGGCGCGTGAACGTGCCGGGCTGATTGAGAGCGGGCGCGTGGCGCCGCTCAAGGACGTGTCGGAATGGCTGGAGCTCTACCGTAAGAATTGGGAGGAAAGCTTTGACCGCCTGGATGTGTATCTGCAAGAAATCCAAAAAACACAAAGGAGGAAGAAACACTAACCAAAAACAAATTGATCTTTCGCCCAAGGAGATTGAAAATGAACCCGCGAATTACAGTATTAACAATCGGTGTGGACGATTTGAAAAAATCGCTCGAGTTTTATCGCGACGGGCTAGGATTAAAAACGGAGGGCATCGTTGGTGAAGAGTTTGAATATGGAGCAGTCGTCTTCTTTGACTTGGAAAACGGCTCAAAGTTAGCGCTATGGCCGCGAAAAAGTCTTGCTGAAGATGCCGGGATCAAAGAATCTCCCCCAAGCGCGACAGAACTGAGCATGGGACATAATGTCGCAAGCAAGGAAGAAGTTGAAGTCGTGATGGCCCAGGCGAAAAAGGCAGGCGCGAAAATAATCAAGCCAGCGCAAAACACATTTTGGGGCGGCTACGCCGGTTATTTTCAAGACCTAGATGGCCATTTGTGGGAAATTGCATGGAATCCTGATTGGAAATTCGAGGATTATGCGGAAGGAATTTAGCGCTAAAGAAAAAATTTCGGAATCGTTCATTTGCTAGAGCAAAGGAGAGAAAAATGGAAAAAACAAAGAACAAACTTGAAGTCACCCTGCCCTCGGATAAGGAGATCCTGCAAATCAGGGTGTTCAATGCTCCCCGCGAACTGGTGTTCAAGGCATTCACCGATCCAGACCTGATCCCCAAATGGTGGGGCCCGCGTAACACCATCACAGTCGTCGACAAAATGGACGTGCGTCCCGGCGGCCCCTGGCGCTTCATCCAGCGGGATCAAGATGGCACTGAGCATGCGTTCAACGGTGTCTATCGTGAAGTCACGCCGGCAGAAAAAATCGTTGACACCTTTGAGTACGAGCCTTGGGCGGGCCACGGTTCCGTTGAGAACATCACCTTTGAAGAAATTGATGGACGCACGAGGATGACGAATCTTTCGGCGTTCGACTCCAAAGAAGACCGAGATGGCATGCTCCAGGCCGGCATGGAGGAAGGCGCCGCGGAGACGCTGGATCGGTTCGAGGAAGTGCTTGCTGGGCTGAGGGAAGATTATTTGTGATCGTGGCGTCTAGCGTATAAGGTCTCACGCTGAAGGGCTGCCCTCAGATTCGCCATTGCGAGGGCGCGACCCGCGCAGTGGGGGAGCATAGCCTGTCCTGAGCGAAGCGAACGGGTGGCAATCCCAAAGCCACAATTGCGCAGGCTTTACACATTCGCATCTTCGAAGCGCAATGGGTTTTCTCTCCGGAGAAGACTCTGGATCGTTTAGAAAAATATTTAGCAAAAGGATAAGAAATTACGGATGAATAATTCGCCTAATTCAATTTCCAGCCGCGCCACGCGCCGCGAATGGATAGGCCTGGCAGTCTTGGCCCTCGCCTGTGTGCTCTACGCGATGGATCTTACGGTGCTGCACCTTGCAGTGCCGAAACTAAGCGCAGCCTTGCAGCCCAGCAGCGTTCAGCTGCTATGGATCATTGATATTTACGGCTTCCTGGTCGCTGGGTCGCTGATCACCATGGGTACGCTGGGCGACCGTATCGGACGGCGACGCATGCTGATGATCGGCGCAACTGCCTTTGGTTTAGTGTCTGTGATCGCAGCCTTCTCAGTGAACGCTCCCATGTTGATCATCAGCCGAGCCGCGATGGGCGTTGCTGGCGCTACGCTGGCGCCGTCCACGCTTTCCTTAATCTTCAATATGTTCCGTGACCCCGGCGAGCGGGCGAGAGCCATTGGGGTGTGGATCTCGTCTTTCTCGGCGGGCAGTGCCATCGGACCCGTGCTGGGCGGCATCCTGTTGGAATACTTCTGGTGGGGGTCCGTGTTCCTGCTCGCATTACCGGTGATGGTGCTGCTGCTCATCCTTGGCCCGCGCGTGATCCCCGAATACCGCGATCCAAATGCAGGCAAACTAGACATGCGCAGCGCGGCGATGTCCCTCGTGGCAATCCTGGCTGTCATCGGCGGGCTGAAACAGATCGCCCAGGATGGCATTCACATGCTTCCCATTTTCGCTATTGCGGGCGGCCTGGTTGTAGGCTATCTATTCGTGCGCAGGCAATTGCAGCTAAAAGACCCTCTGATCGAATTGCGCTTCTTTAAGATCCCAACTTTCAACGTGGCATTGGGCACGAATGTGCTTTCGGTTTTCGTTGCCGTGGGTTATTTCCTTTTCATTGCCCAATATTTGCAACTCGTGCTTGAACTCTCGCCGCTCGAGGCGGGGTTATGGTCGCTTCCCTCGGCTGTCGGGTTCATCGTAGGATCGAATGTGGCGCCGAAATACATTCATCGCTTCCCTCCAGCCGTAGTCCTCAGTACTCTGTTAGCCGTCGCTGCCGTCGCTCTGATCCTTTTGACGCAGGTCGGGGTGACCAACGGGCTTCCGGTGATCGTGTTGGCTTCGGTGATCATTTCGCTAGCCTTGGCGCCGGTGTTCAGCCTTACGACCGAACTCATCGTGGGCAGCGCGCCGCCGGAAAAGGCTGGCGCCGCCTCCGGCGTCTCGGAAACTGGCGCTGAGTTGGGAGGGGCATTGGGCATTGCCCTTCTGGGCAGCATTGGGACTGCACTTTACCGTGGTATCTTGGCAACTAGGCTGCCCCAAACCATCCCGGCGGAGATCGCCGCCGTTGCTCGCGATACTCTGGGCGCAGCTGTTGGTGCCGCTGCGCTATTGCCGGAAGATCAACGTGTTGCTCTTCTCAATGTGGCGCGCGACGCATTCGTGCAGGGTCTGCATTTGGCCGCGGGCATCAGCGCAGTCGTGGCGTTGGGCGCGGCGGTGCTCGCGGTTACCGCGCTGCGCCGCAAGAAGATTCAATCAACGGCGATGGCAAAATAACAAAAATCAAAGGTGAATGATGGAAACAATGAACAAACAAATTGCAATTGAACTACGCCAGCAGCTTCGCGGCGAGTTGATCTCCCCGCAGGATCCCAACTACGATGCCGCACGTGCCGTCTTTTATACGTCCGTTGATAAGCGGCCGGCAGCCATCGTCAAAGCTGCGGACGTGGAAGATGTAAAAACTGCGATCCGCCTTGCAAAGGAGAATGGGCTGGAGCTCGCGGTCCGCGGCGGCGGACATAGCGCAGCTGCCTTCGGCGTGAATGATGGCGGGCTTGTGCTGGATATGTCTGCTATGCAGAAATTGGACCTCGATGCCGAAGAGCGCACCGCATGGGCCGAAGCTGGGCTGACGGCTGGCATGTATACGGAAGCTGCGGGCGCGCATGGGTTGGCAACAGGTTTCGGCGATACGGCCACCGTGGGAATTGGCGGGTTGACGCTGGGCGGTGGAGTGGGATTGCTGAGCCGGAAATACGGGTTGACCATCGATTCTCTGCTGGCGGCAGAAATCGTAACGGCAGACGGAAAGCTCTTGCAGGCCGACGAGGTTAATCACGCCGGTTTGTTTTGGGCTATCCGCGGCGGCGGTGGCAATTTCGGAGTCGCTACTCGGTTCAAATTCAAGCTGCACCCAGTGGGAGAAATTTATGGTGGTTTCCTATTTCTGCCGGCGTCGCCGGAAACCATCACTGGTTTCCTCGTCGCGGCGGCCGAAGCTGCGCCAGAAGAATTGACCACGATCCTGAACGTCATGCCCGCGCCTCCGATGCCCTTCCTTCCGGAAGAGCTCTACGGACAGACAATCCTTTTTGCAATGATGGTGCATTCCGCGGGTGGCGATGCCGGCGAGAAAGCCATGGCGCCGTTTCGCTCATTGGCTACTCCGTTGGGCGATATGATCGGCCCGAAGAAATACCCGGAGATCTTTCAAGGTCCTGAAGGCCCACATCCGGCCGCGGGCTATGGTCTTACCTTTTTCATTAATAATGTAGATTCATCATCTGCGCAGTACGTTTTGGATCGACTGCAGGAGTCAACCGCTCCAATCCGCGTCGTTCAGTATCGCGTCCTGGGTGGAGCAGTTGCCCGCGTCCATTCGCTTGAAACCGCTTATGCTCACCGAAAGGCTAAGATCATGGTGAACGTAGCCAACCTGTACGACAAGCTGGCTGAAGCCGCAATGCATGCCGCCTGGGCGAAAGAAACGGCTGCAGGCACGGACCAGGGTGTGAATGGGGCTTATGTCAATTTCATCGGTAATGAAGGGCAAGATCGCGTCCGTGCAGCCTATCCCGGACTCACGTGGCAGCGTCTAACGGAGATCAAAGGCAAGTACGATCCGGAGAATCTGTTCCGCGGGAATCAGAACATCCCGCCCGGAAGACCCTAATCAGGATGCCCACACCTTTTGTGCCATCCTGAGCAGGAAAGAATGAGCAACGCTCATTCTTTCCGTCGCGAAGGATCCCAGCGGACTAACGATCTTGAACCATGTGGACCGAACAGAGCGAACCTCACTCGATAAGAGGAAAGTGTGAACAAGACCAAAAGCAAGGAAATTCAAGCTCTAGAAGTAGTTGAAGAAATCAACTCAATACTTGCCCCTGCTCCAATGGAACACCGCGCCACACTGCAGAAGATTCGAGAGACCATTCGAGCCGCCGTCCCTGAAGCTGTTGAAGCGATCAGCTATGGCCTGCCTGCTTTCAAATATAAAGGGAAACCATTGGCGGGTTATGGCTCATATAAAGATCACTGCATGTACTTCCCCATGAGCGGCAACGTGACCGCTAAGCTAAAGAAGGAACTGCAGGGATACAAGACCTCCAAGGGGGGCATTCATTTTCAACCGGATAAGCCGCTACCTGCGACGCTCGTAAGGAAGTTGGTCAGGGCGCGCATTGAGGAGATCGAAAAATAAAATGCAGATTGGGTCAGGTGTGGATGGTAGGATTTAGTGTGGAGGCGCCATGGATGTGAGCAAACAGATCGATAAGAGCATTGCCGAAATCAAAGATTGGCGAGGGAAGGAATTGGCCAGGCTCCGTAAACTGATTCATCAGGCAGACCCCCACATAGTCGAAGAGTGGAAATGGAACAGTCCCATTTTCTCGAAGAACGGGATGGTCTGTAGCATCGGCGCCTTCAAGGATCACGTCAAAATCAATTTCTTCAAAGGCGCTTCATTAAAAGATCCCAAGAAATTGTTCAATGCTGGTTTGGATGCCAAAGCCACGCGGGCTATCGATCTTTTTGAAGGTGACAACTTGGATGAAAAAGCGTTTAAAGATCTGGTGAAGGCCGGCGTTGTATATAACACTGGCAAGTAGGAGACAAAATGTGCAGGAATATCAAGCCACTTTTTAATTTCGAACCACCCGCGACAGATGAAGAAGTGCGTGCCGCTTCTTTGCAATTCGTGCGCAAGATCTCGGGTTTCACCAAGCCATCCAAAGCAAACGAGGAAGCCTTCAACAAGGCCATCGATGAGATTGCGGCAGTTTCCGGCGTGCTGCTGGATTCCCTGGTGACGCAGGCGCCTCCTCGCGATCGCGACGTGATCGCGGAGCGGGCGCGACTGCGTGCGATGAAACGATTCGGCACAGTTTAGGAGGAAGCCATGCGAAAACTCGTTGTGAACACCTTCCTGACCATGGATGGCGTGATGCAGGCGCCGGGTGGCCCCGGCGAAGATCCGTCCGGAGGCTTTGACCATGAGGGCTGGTCCGTCAACTATTGGGACGAGGCGATGGGAAAGGATATGGATGAATTTATGGGGAAACCTTTTGACTTGCTTTTGGGTAGAAAGACCTATGAGATATTTGCCGCTCACTGGCCTTATTCCGATGAGCCCGGCGCTGCCGAACTCAACCAGGCGAAGAAATATGTGGCTTCGAGAACCCTAAAAGATGTGGAGTGGCAGAATTCCGAATTGATCAATGGCGAGGTGGTCAAGGAAGTTCAAAAGCTGAAGGGGCAAGATGGTCCCGAGGTCCAGGTGCACGGGAGCAGCAATCTGCTTCAGACGCTCTTCCAGCATGACCTCATTGATGAACTCCGGGTATGGATCTTCCCGGTGACGGTGGGGAAGGGCAAGCGGCTCTTCGGAGACGGCGCTCAGCCTCGCGGCTGGAAGCTGGTGGACAGCCAAACCTCGAGCACCGGCGTCACCATGAACACTTACGAACCCGCGGGAGAATTGAAAATCGGTACTTTCCAGTTGGTTGAGCCGTCCGAAGCAGAACTCGCGCGCCGCAAGAAACATGCGGCGGAAGGATAGTTTTGTTATTCCTCGGTCGATTCGCTTTGCTCAGGTTAGGAATGACAAGAATCGTGGCGCTCTAGCTCAACACCATCCCAGCAACCTGAAGGGTAACAATCCCCATCACAATCCCGAGCACCCAGCCAGCCGCCACATCAGAAACATAGTGCAGGCCGGTCGCCACACGGGCCAGGCCCACAAGTGGCGCCCATACAGCGAGCATTGCGGCGAGCCACGCGGGTCCGAGCGCCAAGGCAACGGTTGACAACATCACCGCGCGGGCGGCATGGCCGGAAGGGAAGGAGTGCGGATCGGCGCGGCGATAAAGCTGCCCCCATTCGCCTTCGGGGCGCTGCCGCCGCACGCTGAACTTGATCACGAGCACTATCCCTGCCGTGAGCAGGATGCCAATGATCAAAGCGTACGCTAAGTTGCGAGTCGCCTGGCTGCCGAGCCAGATGGCCAGCAGCAGCCCGGCCAGCCAGAACCAGGAATCACCTGAATGTCCGAACAGGATTGCCAGCTGGCGCAGGATGCCCGGCCTCTCAGCGACGCGCAGGCGCGCGGTGATTTGCTCATCGAGTTCGCGCAGTCGTTTCATATCAGACGGAGGCTCGCGCTTCCAAGTCGCGGCGCACGACATCGAGATGGTGGAGCTTATCCACATCCATTCCGATCTCGGCATAGGGGCAGAGGATCGCCCGAGCGCGCAAGCCAAGATTCTTGCTGGCGCGTTTGGCGGCCTCTTCCAACGTGAGCGCGCGTAGCAGCATGAGAAATAGCAGGTCGAATCCAATCAACGACGCTTGTTTGAGAGGATTCTTGCGCGCTGCCGCCAGTTTTTCCCAAATGCCGGTTTCAGAAAGGATAGTGTGCATGGCGGCAGGGTTCATGTCGCCGCCGCACACATGAATGCCCTTAAGTTTCGTGTAGGTTCGCTGCGAATTCGGGAACCGTTTTTCCATGACCGAGCGCTCGATCAAGCTGTAGACCATATCGTCTTGAGGGCGGACCTGTTCCGCGGCCCAGTCCACCATTTCAGAAGTGATCGTGGGGATATCTGAGGAGACGATCAACACGTGCTCGCCTTTTGGATTCTGGTCGGCGAGTGTGCGGGCTGCGCCGCGGATGTTATCCAGCATGCCGCCCTGATTTGGAATGAATGTGACGGGCTTCGCACAGGTGAGACCGGAATCCGCGTCCACGCCGGCGACAACCACGCGCGCAACACTCTTTGAGCCGCTGATAGCGTCAAGCACCCATTGCGCCATAGGCTTTCCGGCAATCTCAAGCAGTGCCTTGGACTTACCCTGGGTGAACTCGTACAGCGAATCGCCGGGCTCCGGAACTCCACCGGCGGTGACCATCGCGTCCAAAGTCAGTTTAGTTCCTGGATCTGAGGTTCGAGTTTCAACTCGTCGATATATGTGCGCAACTCATCGTGAGTGAGCTTGCGGCCCTTGGCAGAGACGGCGATCAGCGCCGCTTCCAGCATGTTGGTACCGAACGAGCGACCGTCGAACACGGGCGTTGTTGTCACCAGGTACTTGATGCCGATCCTGCGTAAGAGTTCGACGTCATCGGGAGTGGTCGTATTGGTGAGGATAACTTTGCCCGGAAGCGATTCGGGGATATGACGCTTGATAAAATGAAAATCGCCGGCGATCACGCTGGCCCACTCGTAATATTTCTCCCACTTCGGCGTGCGCATTTCCTGCTTCTCGCCGGTCGGGTAAAGCCACTTGAACGGCAACCGCCCGACGACTGGCATCACCGCAGCGGCGAGAGTTTTGATGCTTTGCTCGCTGCGAAGCGGGATCGGGATGCCTAGCGCGAACATCAGGTCGCCGAAGACGCATTCGTAGCCGGCATCGAGGAACGAGCGCGTCATCCCCCAGCGGTCTGCGCCGCTGGTGATGAGCGCTTTCCTCTCCTTCACATAATCCTTGACCTTCTCGTGGAAATATCCAATGGCTTTATTTTCAAGCGTGTTCTTGATCCCTTCGCCGTCGACTAGCGGGGTCTGTTTCACAAAGCGGACAATTGGGTTTACGGAATAGAGTCGATAAAACTTTTTGTCGACCAGCAGCCCAAGATCCGCGCCCCCAAGACCGAAGGCATCGACCTTGCCGTCGAGTTCCTTGAATAGCTGTGCGGCCTTTTCCATATCGCCGTTCGTGCCGATGCGTTCGATGCGAACGGTTTCCCCCAAAAGGTTCACCTCCACAGCCTTATCGCGTTTTGATGACCCAATGCTGATGCTCACGGCGCGCTTCATGGGCGGCCTCCTTACTCAAGTTGCCAATCGGCAGGGATTCGCCGATTTTACACCTGTGCGGGAATTCGTATACCAACCGTATCCGTGGCGTTGATGAGCCGGAGAGAGGCTCGAGGTATAATCAACTATCCCGAAACGTTTCCAGGTCCCACTGGAGGTGTCCCTTTGACAATCCCAAACTACGCCTATTTTCGCGGCAAGATCGTGCCTTATTCCGAAGCCAAGATTGGGGTGATGACGCATGCCCTGAACTACGGAACGGCAATCTTTGGCGGGATTCGGGGCTACTGGAACGAGGCTGAAGAAGAACTATTCATCTTCCGGGTACAGGATCACGTACGGCGCTTGTTCAATTCGGCGCGCATGATGCTGATGGAAATAGGGGTCAGCGAAAAAGAGATGGTGGAGTTGATGGTGGAACTTCTGCAAAAAGAGGGCTATCGCCAGGATGTCTATCTTCGTCCGATGGTTTATTTCGCGGATGAGATCATCGGAGTAAAACTGCACGATTTGCAGACCGAACTTACTATGTTTTCCGTTCCTTTCCAGAAGTACGTGGAAAACGATACGGGCGCCCATGTGACCTTCTCCTCTTGGCGGCGCGTGGACGACAACATGATCCCAGCCAGAGCGAAAGTGGCGGGCGCCTACGTAAACACAGCCTTCATCAAGACCGATGCTGTGCGCGCCGGGTTCGACGAAGCCCTGGTGCTCAACGCGGATGGACATATCTCCGAGGGCAGCGCCGAGAACATTTTCATGATGCGCGACGGCGTCCTCATTACGCCGCCAATCACCGATAATATCCTGGAAGGCATCACGCGCCGCACGGTGATAGATCTGGCAGAGAAGGAATTAGGGCTTAAGGTGGTGCAGCGTTCGATCGATCGCACTGAAACCTTCATTTGCGACGAATTGTTTATGACGGGCACGGCAGCGCAGGTGACGGCGATCACCAAAGTTGACCACCGCCCGGTTGGCGATGGGCAAATGGGCCTGGTCACGAGCAAGCTGCGTAGGCTGTACGACGATGCGGTGCGCGGCAAACTGAAGAATTACCGCCACTGGAACTATCCCGTTTACGAGAAAATCGTGGCGAAAGCCTAACCATGGTAACGAAAAGAGCCGCGTACGCCGCGGCTCTTTTGTTTAACACCATCGTTCACCAGTTTTGATCTTCTTCCGGATTGTGCTCGGGGCCCATGGGAATCGGTTGCGGATTGCGTTCGCCATACTGGCGTTCGGAACCCGAGGTTTCCGGCTGCGAGCGAGGTTCCCAATCGGAATGGTGCATCGGTTGAGTTTCCTTCTTCATCGATTTGGTTTTCTTTGCCTTAGCACGTTTAGGTTTGCGCAAGGCTTTCTTCTTGGCGTGTTTCTTGGCTGGCATAAACGCCTCCTTTTTTCTAATGGGAAAAACGCCTGCCATTCCGTGGTGTTACCAACCGAGATTAAAAGCTTCTGAGTAGAGGCTGGCCCGTTGACATTTCTTAGTCAGCCCTTATAATTTGATGCAAGCATGATTAAGTATCGAGCCTATTGCTTGTGTTTAGGGCGGGGAGGTTAACCGCCCGGTTCGAGATTCACTTTCTCTGAGCGGCCAACAGAGACGGGCGATTGCCACCCCGCATGCCACGAATGCGCATGCCATGAGGCAACCCCGTTTTTTGTTTTTGGCCGCTTTTTTGTTTTCAGGTGACAATTGAATAAAGTTGAAGTTCGCCAAATAGAGAAGAGCGTATCCTTCGGACTGCTGGAGGCTGTTGGCAGTACACCCCTGGCTGAGATCTTGAATCTCAATCTTTACCGCAAGCAGGGTGTAAGGATTTTTGCAAAAGCGGAATGGCTGAATCCGACCGGGTCGGTGAAAGATCGCCCGGCGGCGAATATCATTCGCATCGCCCTGGAAGCAGGCGCGCTGAAAACCGGAGTCTGTTTGCTCGATTCCACCTCGGGCAACATGGGAATCTCTTACGCTGCGTTTGCCGGCTCCCTGGGAATTCCCGTGACGTTAGTAATCCCTGCGTCCGCAAGCCAGGAACGATTTGTGATCCTCGAACTCCTTGGCGCTGACCTGGTGCTGAGCGACGCCTTGGAAGGATCAGACGGCGCGATTCAGTTGGCCAAGAAAATGGCTGATGAAAATCCAGGCTGGTTTTATGCCGACCAATACAACAATGAAGCCAACTGGCAGGCGCACTACAGAACCACCGGACCAGAGATCTGGGAACAGACCCGCGGCGAGGTCACGCATTTTGTGGCCGGATTGGGAACCACCGGGACGCTGATGGGCGCCGGACGCTTTTTGCGCGAGCAAAACCCAGATATCAAAATCATCGGATTCCAGCCGGATAGCCCATTCCATGGGCTGGAAGGCTTGAAGCACATGCCAAGCGCGATCAAGCCGGGCTTCTACGATCCCGACTTTGCGGATGAGGTGATCGAAGTAAGCACGGAAGAGTCGTATGACCTCACGAGGAAACTCGCTTCCAAGGAAGGGATGTTCCTCGGCGTTTCGTCGGGCGCAGCCTTGGTGGCTTCGTTGTCCATTGCAAGCCAGCTAACCCAGGCTACCATCGTTACCCTGTTTCCAGATGCCGGTTTCAAATATCTGAGTGAATCGTTTTGGGGGTTCGAGAAATGAAACTGCATTTGACTCATGTTTTGCTCAAGCAGATCCAAGCCCATGGAGAAGCTGCTTACCCTGAGGAGGGTGCAGGGTTCCTGCTTGGCCG
>JBOGUK010000175.1:0-2751 GCA_050695915.1 Anaerolineales bacterium | reverse complement strand
CCCGCGAACGACTTTTTGCGCAAGGATGATGTTTTGTATCGCGGTCAAATGAGGGAACAGATTGAACAGTTGAAACACCATGCCAATTTCTGCGCGAATTTCATTAATGTCCTTATTCTGCTCACTTAACGGCCTGCCATCCACCCACACTTCGCCTTCCGTTTCCACCTCAAGATGGTTGATGCAGCGTAACAAGGTCGACTTGCCGGAGCCGCTTGGTCCTAGAATGACAACCACCGAGCCGCGCTCCACATCCATTTCGATCCCGCGCAGGGCTTGAACCTGGCCAAAGTATTTATGCAGATTGCGGATACGGATGATGGCGTTATCTTCGGCCGGCATGAAGACGCCTTTCAATCCATTGGACTAAAAACGAAAGGATGAGTGTCATTGTGAGGTAAAGAACGGCCAAGATGGTATACGCTTCGCGAAATCGAAAAGTGCGTCCTGCGTATAGGCGTGCTACCTGGGTGATATCTCTTACAGCAAGCACAGAAACCAGGGATGAATCCTAAACCAGCGCCAAGAAATCATTCCCAAGCGCCGGCAGCACATTGCGGATCGCCTGCGGCAGGATCACATAACGCATGGCCTGCGCATAGCTCATGCCCAGGGAACGGGCTGCTTCCATCTGGCCGCGGCCGATGGATTGAATCCCAGCACGGAAGATTTCAGCCAGGAATGCTCCGTAGGTGATGGAAAGCGCAATAATCGCGCGGAAATTGAGCGGGAGATCATTCTCTACACCCAAAAATCTGGCCGCATCCGGGGCTGCAACCAATGCCACATAAAAAATGAGGACTAATATCGGAATCCCACGGACTAATTCAACGTACAGGCGTGATACGTTGCGGAGAAGCGGGTTTCTAGATACGCGTCCCAGGCCCGCAATCAATCCAATTACTATGGCAATACTAAAGGCATAAAGGGTGGTGCTTATTGTGATCGAAATGCCGATAACAATAAAGTCGAAGGCATCGCGGAAATTCTGACGTGTAAAAATAAAATAGGCGGTCCCAAGGGCAATTAGAAGAATTGCGATCAACCACCAGGGAAACCCGGATAATTTGCCTGTAAGGGGGTCGAGGCGACGTCCCAGCGGAAATGCGCCCTGCCTGTCTGCTTCTCCAGTTTGTGCCTTCAAGCTAACTCCAGAGCCTAAACAAACAGTGTGCAGAGCTCACGCGCTGCACACTGTTTTTCTCAGATACTTACGTGCAACCGTTTAGCTACCGCAAGAGATGCCAGTATCGGTGTAGTCGCAATTGAAATCAGCGCCAAAGTAGACGGCATTCAACTCATTCAAGGTGCCGTCTGCCATCATGGCTTCCAGGGCTTGATTCACAGGGTCGACCAGGTCGGACCCCTTCGGGAAAATAAACCCTAGTTGGTCACTGGAAAGCGAGGGACCCACCAGCTTAAGCTGATCGGCATTCTCGCCTATGTAACCCTGACCAGCAACCTCGTCAATGATCACTGCGTCTACATCACCAGCAATCAAAGCCTGCACGGCGAATGGGAATTGCTCAAAGGCCTGAACCCGATCTTCGGGGAGGTACTGGAGAGCAGTTTCGTAGTTGGTGGTACCAGTTTGCGTTCCCAGCGTCAAGGTCTCATCCGCGACGATATCTTCAATGGAAGATATGCGGGTTTCATCGACCCGAACCAGCAGCCGTTGCTCGATGGCTACATATCCGATGGAGAAGTCTACGATCTCGGCGCGATCTTCGGTGATGGTGATGCCGTCGGCCGCTGCATCAAACTGGCCGTCCGCCACCGCCTGGATCATTCCCTCCCAGGCAGCTTCAACGAATACCGGGGTGCAGTGCAACCTAGCGCAGATCTCTTCCCAGGCATCGTAGTCCCAACCGCCGGCTGCTCCCGTATTCTCTTCAATATAGTTGAAGGGGAGATAGGCGTTTTCGATGGCGATGGTTACCTCGCGGCAGTCAAGGTCAACAATCGCGTCCGCGGCGGTCCCCAGACATTCGCCGCCTCGCCCCAAGCCACCATCCCCGCTCGCCGGGGCACAAGCAGCGAGGAGAACGGAGCCAAGGACAAAAAGGTTCAACGTGAATCGAGCGTTATGCATTTTCTTCCTCCTTAGGCGTTTTGTTACTGTAGAGAGTAATTTACTTTATCTCTCCAGATAAATCAACCAAGCACGAGAACATGTTTTAGCTTTTCTTTTCGTTATCCTTGGCTTCCTCTTCCCCGGAAAGTCCTTTTCGGAAGGAGCGGATTCCAGCGCCCAGATCTTCCCCTATCTTGCTCAGACGCCCGACGCCAAAAACCAGGATAACAATGATCAGAATTATGATCCATTCTGAGCCACGCGGCATTTTTGCCTCCAATCTCCATTTTCATTTTACCAAACGGTTTTCGCCTTGAATCGACGCATTCAAAAATACCCAAATGTGCGGGTTATGGCAAAAAGGGTTGGCGCCCGAGCCGGAAATCAAGATTGCACCATTAAGCGCTCAAGTTTAATCCATCTGGTCCGATGTGGAAGGTATAGAGGCAGACCTGACCAGTTTCTATTTTGATCGGACGCGGTTTTCCAAGGTTCGAGAAAGTAGTTCTTCCATCTCGCGGCGGTCCTTCTTGGTTGAAGGGGGTTCGGCCACCGCTTGGTCCTGAGCCTCACCCTTCTCCATTGCTTTCTTGAGTGCAATTTCCATGGCCGTTGGGGCCGGTTTTTCGGGCTCTTCAACCGGCTCTTCCACAGGAGATTGTTTCTTGTCGCTTTTC
>JBOGUK010000174.1:0-8139 GCA_050695915.1 Anaerolineales bacterium | reverse complement strand
AATCAGCGCGTTCCGAAATAATCTTTACATTGATTTCGGCCGCCTGGGTACGTAACTTCGCGTCCTTCAATGCTCGCACGATGGCGGAAGCCAGATCATCGGCATCCAAAGGATCACACAACAGGCCATTTTTGCCATGGGCAATCCATTCGCAAATGGTCTCCAGATTGCTGGCAACCGGAAGCACGCCGCAAGCCATGGCTTCCAGGAGGCTGTTAGGCGTGCCATCATGCGTGCTGGGCGAAACCATCACTTGTGCAGAATGATACGTATCTGCCAGCGCGCGCGGGCTGAGTTTGGGCATCAGAGTTACGTAATCGTTCAATTTCAGGCTGTCCACCCAGCGATGGGCTTCCGGTTCGCCTTCCATGCCGGGGCAAAAGAAACGCGCTTCCGGGCGGCTGGAAAGCACCTGAGGGATGGCCTGAAAAAAGATGTCGTTGCGTACATAAGCGCGTATGCCGCGAGGATTGATCACACGCAATCTTGCGGCGGATTCTTTTGCCGGCATTGGTTCTGGGAGCGGATAAAAGATCTCGGTGCGGACTCCTCCATTACCGGGGAGGATGATCGACGGTTTATCCTTTGCCAGGCCCCATTCATGTGCCAGGCGCTGGTCGCGGTGGGTATCGGTATGCAAAGCGTCGGCGCGCTGCATAACCTGACGGGTGGCCGCAGCCATCAGCGGGTTTGATTTTCCGTGGAGGGTGAAGTCATTTCCCCACACAGAGATCAACAGTGGCGCGCTGAAATTGGCTGCGGCTGCCAGCATCCCCTCGTAGGGAATACGCATGGCATGAACCAGATCCGGTTTTAGCTCATTCACGAGCCTCGTGAGGGCGCGCGCGGCGTGTTTCACCGTAGCGCCGCCGAACCAGTTGCGCAGGCGAGTGCGGAATCCAGTTGGCAACTGCCTCCTTAACGGTTTGTTGCCGACTGACCCGGCGATGCCACTAAAGGCAACCGGGACAAAACTGATCGAGCGAATATCGAGACTGGTGCTGCATTCAAATGTGCTGGCTAAATGAACCTCATGCCCCGCGTTGACAAAGTATTCGACCCAACTCAGCGCGGTTGGGGAGCGCCCATCCGCTACGTAAAGGATGCGCATTAGCGCCTGACCTCGCTGAGAGCGCGCACGAATACGTCGACCATGGTTTCCAGATTGAACTTTTCCTGCACCAATCGGAACGATTCTTCACCCATTCGGCGCAAACGCGACGGGTCGCTGAGCGCCTCATGCAGAGCCGTTTGCAGCGCAGCGTCGTCATTCGGAGGCAGCAACCAGCCGTTGGCCGGCGTGACCAGATCGGGCTGGCTGCCGTAATCATCGGCCATGATCACGGGCAGCCCATACGACATGGCCTGCTGAACGGCGAGTCCTCCTGTGCCAGGGAGCACGAACAAGTCAGCCGTCTTGAAGCGTTCGGCCAATTCATCACCGAACAAGGCGCCGCTGAATTCTGTATCTGGATAGACATCCGCTGCGATTTTTTCGAGGCGACCTTTTTCAGGTCCGTCGCCCACGATTTGGAGGCGCGGTTTGATTTGATCCGGCAGAGAGGCGCAAATGCGCATCAGGCTTTCCAATCTTTTGCGCGCTTGTAATCGGCCGGCATAAAGGACGATGGGCCTGCCATTAAATTGGGGAGCATGCGCGGGTGCAGCGCTCGGGCGCGGGCTCATCGCGTTGGGCGCGACGAAAACGCGGTCGGCTGAACATCCAAGCGCGCGGTATTCGATAGCGCCCTGCTCGCTATAAGAGATCATGGCATCGAACTGCTCCAGGAACCGCTGCCTGCCGCGCAAGCGGGCATCGGTGAGTGCACTTTGCGGAACCGGCGCGCCCAGCCCCCAGCCGATGATCGGCCGCCCGCGCGCATGCATCCAGCGAACGGCGCGCGGCGTGCTCAGGTAACGCGGGTTGGCTTCGATGATCAATGAATCCGGATTCCATTCTTCAAGCCATTGGACGAGACCGCGCTGCAAGCACAGGTAGAACTGGCCGCCGAAGAGATGTATATTTTTCGCGCGCATCCACTCAGCGGATTGAAGACTCTCGGCCTGTGTAATCGATTCATTCTTGCGCGGCTCGCCTGCGAAAACGGACAATCCATTCGCACATTGCGAGGCGAGTAAATCAAAGAACGGCGCGCGATAGCGCGGTAGTACGCGTTGAATCATTCCTGCTTTTCCTTTAAATTCTTTCATTGATCGGTTTTGCCACTACGTAACCTTTCCAGCCAAGCTTGTCTATGTGTTCAAGTCGCGGATAACCATTACTCATGCGCTGGAACGAATACCCTGCGTTGCCCAGGATTTCCCAAACCGTTTCGGCGGCCTCGCGTCCGTGGAGTTCGACGAAAAGGATCGAACGGCAGTCCTGGATGACGCGCCTCATGCCGAGTAAGGCCAAGGCCTCGCCTCCCTCAATATCGATTTTGATCAAATCCGGTTTAGGGTTTTCCTGCTTGAACACAAAATCATCCAGGGTGATGCTTTCGACCTTTAATTCCTGCTGGTACCAGTGATTCCGGCCAGTGGAACCAGCCAGCTTCCCCATCCCCCCGGATTCGTGCACGAGAAATTGTGCAACTCCATTTTTATCGCTGACGGCTTTCGCAATTGGACGAACTTTCAAGGATGGGTTCAGGTGCAGATTGGTTATAAGTCTTTCGACGTTTACCGGCAGGGCTTCAAATGCGATCACCTGCCCGGTTTGTGAGACGGCGAGCGCAAACAGCAGGGAGATGTAACCGATATTTGCGCCAAGGTCGTACGCAACCATGCCAGGTTTTGCGAAATCTGAGATGGCCTGTTGCAACTCCATTTCATAAGTGCCCAGCCAGTAATCTTTTTCACGCTGCATATCAAGCCGCAAGCGCATCCCTGCTAACCCTCCGGCCGCCACCTCAACTTCAGTGAGACCCTGCGGAGCAGCGCGATTCAGGGCGGAGCGCAATCCTCTGCTGGCCGGTCCCAATCGATACAAGCCACGTTTTATGGGAACTGGCAGCCAACGCGCCGCCGCGCTTGCCAAGGTAAGCAATGGGTTAGCCACTTAGAGCCTCAATGTATGCGTCAACCATTTTGTCTATTCCAAAGTGTTCTTCGGCGCGCGCGCGGCTTCCATTTCGTAAAGTCGGTACATCGATCAAGATTTCCAATGCAGCGGTGGTTAGCGCGGTTATGTCCGGAGCATCTAAGCGCCAGGGATCGCCGCCGTAAGATGCGAGGCGTCCGGCGTCTTTGGTCACTAATTCTTGCAGGGCACCTGTGTCAAAGGCCAGCACCGGCAGACCGCAAGCCAGGGCTTCGATCACCGAGTTCGGACAAGCTGCATTCAGATCGGCAGAGTAAAGCATGTGGGCCGAGCGGTAGAGAGAGGGCAGTTGTTCGTTTGGGATCACTCCAGCCCATTTGATCGCCTCGTGGTCCCATTTTGCCTTGCTCTTTTCTGAAACGTTTCCCGCGACCAAAAGCTCCACATCCAGTGCTTGCTCCTTCAGTTCCTGCATCAAGTTGGCTGCACTTTCCAAGCCTAATTCATAGCCGCCCCTCAAGCTGCCCTCAACCATGAGAATGTGCACCGGTAATTCTTCTTGGTGTTCCCGGCCTGGACTAAAACGCTCGAGATCAACGCCATTGTAGATAACGTCTTGTTTTGCCGGCCCGGGGCCGTGTGAGTCAGCCCACCAATGCTGAACGAAATGGCTTTGGTACACCACTCCGGTAGCAATCATGTTCCGGATACAAGCCAGCAGGCGGTTTCCCAATTCGGCACGCAGCCAATGGCGCAATCCGGTGCGCATGCGGCGATGCAGCCAGTTCAACCCATCGAGCCGCTGGATCACCGGGATGCCGCGATTTTTGGCGCTTATTAAACCGTTGAGCCGACGCGTACCGCCAACGATAAGGACGGCCTCATAGGACGCTCGGTCAAGATCGTACGTGACTTCGATCCCGCGCGCCTGAAACCCCGCGCTGAGTTTGTGTTGAAAGGTCACCATGCCGCCCACCCCACTGGTGCGCGGGGTTAGGCATACGCGTTTTAGAGTTTTGCTCACACTAATCCTTGCTTATGCAGAGATCTCTAATCTCCACCCAGCAATCCGCCGGGATCGGAATGTTTCCATAGCCGAGGCTGCCATCCGGTCGCCAGGCTCCAAATTGGTTGTCCAACCACAAGACAAGCGCGAGGGGTGGTTTTGGCGTCAGGCGGGTTTGAAAAACCTGCTTGTCATCTACCTCGAAAACAACCTGATTCTCTCTCCAGACGATTTTGTAGCGGCGCCAGACGGTTGGGTCGACTTGAACGTGGCGCAAGTCATGGGGCACAATCTTAGATGCAAGCTTGCGCATCCAACGGGAAATGGTTTTTGACAAAAGAAGAGGAATAAATGGCGCAAGCAGGAGAAAGAAGACAGAGGGGATTTGTGGAGATGCATAAACACCAGCAAAATTACCGTTACCCACTTGCGCATCATCAAAGGACAATTGATTTGGCGGCGCGGCAAAAAAGAACCATGCGGCATTGGGCAACACGGGCAGTCGGAGGAAAAACGGCTTGAACTTAACCATCGGCCCCGGATCGTTCCAAAAACCGAACCCCCAGGTGCCTGGCGAAACTTCCTGTGAGGTTCGAGCACTAACCTGGAATGTCACTGGCGGTCGGTGTCCGAATTGCCGCCGCGGTAAGCGCGCATAATCATCGAGTTGCGCGAGTTGATATTGCTCCCCTGCTCTCTGTTCCAAATGAAAGCGCCAGCCATTGCGGAGCGTTTTGACCCTCGCCTGGCGCGAAATTCTTTTTTCCAATTGAGGCGGTGACATCACATAATTATACGGCGCAGGAAACCGCGATGATATAATCGCAAAAGCCCCGGAGATTTTTAATGGAACTTACCTGGTATGGACATTCCTGTTTTCGCGTCACGGAACGCAGCATGCCGACGATCGTTGCCGATCCTTACGATCATACGAGCGTGGGATACAAATCGTTGAGACTGAAAGGCGACATCGTGACGGTGAGCCATGATGCACCGGGCCACAACCATGTGAATGGAGTGAAAGGTTACGCCTGGGACCTGCGCGGGCCTGGGGAATATGAAATTGGCGGGATTTTTATCACTGGCGTCGCCACGAATGACAGTAAAAAAGACGGCAACCTCGTTTTCATCTATGACTACGATGGCGTCACGATTGGTCATCTGGGCGACATGCGCTCCGTGCCCAGCCAAACACAGATCGAGGCATTCGGCACAGTTGATGTGCTGCTGGTTCCAGTGGGCGGCGGGAATGCACTGACTGCATCCAAGGCAGCCGAAGTGATCGCGCTCATTGAGCCCGGACTTGTTGTTCCCATGCATTACAAAACTACCGGGAGCAAGTTGAAGTTGAATCCACTGAAGCAATTCTTGCAAGAGATGGGGTTAACTAGCAAGGAAAAGCCGCAAGAATCACTGAAAATCTCCCGCTCGGCCGTGCCTGAAGATACGCAGGTCGTTGTCCTGGAGCCATCTGTTTAAAACATGTCGGCCGTAAAACTCTTGATGACCTGGGACATCCAGCAGGGGCGCGAGGAAGACTATTTCGAATTTCATATTCGAAAATTCATCCCGGCCCTCGAAGGTTTGGGGATCGCGCTGAGTGAAGCCTGGCTCACCGTGTATGGGGAGCAACCTCGCTTGCTGGCTGAGGCCGTGATCCCGAGCCTGGATTCGGCTCGCAAAGTGCTTGACTCGGCCGGTTGGGACGACTTGGGTACTCAGATGGAAAACTTAGTGGAAAATTTTGACTACAAGGTGGTCCCAGCGCGCAGCGGCTTCCAGATTTAGTTGCGAATGAGCTCCGGCGAGCTCAACCATGAAATCCCAAATTGCGAATGAATTGTTGCGATGGTACGGAAAACACCGTCGCAGTTTGCCTTGGCGTCACCGCCCAAGTCCTTATTCGGTCTGGGTGGCTGAAGTGATGGCCCAGCAAACGCGCTTGGACACCATGTTGACATATTACAGGCAATGGATGCGAAAATTTCCCACGATTGCAGGGCTTTCCACGGCTAGGGAACAGGACGTGTTGGCTATGTGGGAGGGGTTAGGTTATTACTCGCGAGCCCGCAATCTGCACAAGGCAGCGAAGATCATCGTTTCAAACCTTGATGGACAGTTACCTTCTGAGGTGGAGCAGTTAAGAGAGTTGCCTGGAATCGGGCGGTACACGGCTGGCATGATTGCATCCTTGGCGTTCAATCGAGATGAACCTGCCGTGGATGGGAACGCTATCCGCGTGTTAGCGCGGGTGTTTAACGTCGAAGCTCCTCCCATCAGCGCCGCAGGTCGTGAACAAATCTGGCAGCTTGCGGCAAGGCATCTGCCCCCCCGGCGGGCTGCCCAGTACAACCAGGCGCTTATGGACCTGGGCAGTGACGTTTGCACGCCGCGCACTCCAAATTGCGTTGAATGCCCGCTAAAGAGTCATTGCCAAGCTTACGAGTTAGGAATTCAAGAGAAGCGCCCGGTTAAGGCGAAAGCACCCAGAATTGCGCAACGGAATTTCGCAGCCGCGGTGATCAGGAAGGAACGCAACGTTTTACTGCGGCAGAGGCCGCCCGACGGATTGCTTGGCGGAATGTGGGAATTCCCAAACATTCAGATAAGCAACCAGAGAGCCAAATCAAAATTGACTCGCGCTCTCCAGGATGCTCTGGGAGCAACTTTTTCTTTCAATAGAAAAGGCCACGAGTATCAACATACCTATAGCCATTTTCATGCACACCTAGCTGTTTATTCCAGCGATTTGAACGGTGCGAGTAAACTGGGACGAGTTAAGTTCCCATATCGCTGGGTGAGCATCTCGAAGTTACACGAACTGCCGATGGGAAAATTGGACCGCAGGATTGCCAACGATTTGAATACCAAATCCTGGGCTGGAAAAAGATGACAGGTAGGTTCCAACGACGTATTGAAGATTTTGTTTGCGCAAATTGTTCGTGGGAAGTGAACGGCAGCGGATTCACGAATCATTGTCCGCGCTGCCTGTGGAGCCGTCATGTTGATGTTCATCCAGGCGACCGGATGGCGGAGTGCTGCGGGATGATGTCCCCCATCCAGGTTGCGGGCACGACTGGAAATTATCGTATTCTGCATCGCTGCACCAGGTGCGGCAAAGAAAAGTGGAATCAAGCGGCCCCAGATGATAATTTCGACGCGCTGTTAAACCTCGCAGAAACGCGCGGAAGGCAAAATATTGACTAACGAAGAGATACTTGCCAAGCAGCGAGTAGACATGGTGAGGAACCAGTTGGCCGCCCGCGGGATCGTGGATACGCGCGTGGTCGCAGCCATGCGTGATGTTCCGCGCCATTTGTTTGTTCCGGCGCAGGAACAGAATCGAGCATATGAGGATTCGCCCTTGCCAATTGGCTATGGTCAAACAATCTCCCAGCCCTACATCGTGGCCTATATGCTGCAGTCTCTTTCGCTTTCAGGGAAGGAAAAGACGCTCGAAATCGGCACGGGTTCCGGGTACCAAGCCGCATTGTTAGGGAAACTTTGCAAAGAGGTTCACACCATTGAGCGCCACGCAACACTGGTGGAAGGTGCCAAAAAAGTGCTGTCTGAGCTAGGTTTTCAAAATGTCCAAATCCATCAAGGAGACGGAACCAAAGGGCTGCGCAAGCAAGCTCCCTTTGATGCCGTCATTGTTGCGGCCGGCGCGCCAGTAGTCCCGCAACCCTTACTCGACCAATTGGCCGAGGGCGGGCGCCTAATAATGCCGGTAGGCGACTCTGAAGGTCAGCGCCTTCAGTTTTGGGTGAAGAGAAATAGCGGTTTTCACCACGAGGAGCTGGTTGCGGTGGCATTTGTTCCCCTTATCGGCGAACACGGTTGGCCGGACGATTCGGGTTTCCCTTAAATCTATTCGGATAGAATGCCAACGATGAATCGGATTGAACGGCCGTAATGACCGCAGAGGCGTTTTTCCAGCCTGGATACCGTAGCTTATAATCTTTTTCACTATGGATCGTCCTCAACTGATTAAAGATCCGGTCGCTTCAGAACGTTCAAATTCATGGTTGGAAAGCCTACGCAGCAACGGTTATCGCTTGACGGCTTCGCGCCGCGCAGTGGTTGATGC
>JBOGUK010000173.1:0-9310 GCA_050695915.1 Anaerolineales bacterium | reverse complement strand
TAATCGGTAAAGATAGAGTGCGATCTGTATAGCGATATACAGCAGAATAATTAGGTGACTAATTATTAATGAACAACATAAGCGAAGTTCCTTGTCTGGTAAGTTCAGACCCGCACGAAAGGCGTAACGAGCTGACAACTGTCTTAAACTATTACTCGGCGAAATTGCGATGGCTGTGAAGACGCGGCCTACTTCCACCAGGACAAAAAGACCCCGTGGAGCTTTACTGTAGTTTGGCATTGATTTGGGGCTTGATCTGTGTAGCATAGCTGGGAGGCTTTGAAGCTGGGGCGCTAGCCTCGGCGGAGCCATCAGTGAAATACCAGCCTGATTAAGTTTCGTATCTAACCCCACGCCGTAAACCGGGTGGGGAACCTTGCCAGGTAGGCAGTTTGACTGGGGCGGTCGCCTCACAAAGAGTAACTGAGGCGCCCAAAGGTTCGCTCAGGCTGAATGGAAACCAGCCGCAGAGTGTAAAGGCACAAGCGAGCTTGACTGCAAGGCCAACGCGCCGAGCAGAGACGAAAGTCGGGCTTAGTGATCCCACGGTACCGAGTGGAAGGGCCGTGGCTTACCGGATAAAAGCTGCCCCGGGGATAACAGGCTGGTCACGCCCAAGAGTTCATATCGACGGCGTGGCTCGGCACCTCGATGTCGGCTCGTCGCATCCTGGGGCTGGATAAGGTCCCAAGGGTTGGGCTGTTCGCCCATTAAAGCGGCACGTGAGCTGGGTTCAGACCGTCGTGAGACAGGTCGGTCTCTATCCGGTGTGGGCGTAAGGGATTTGAGAGAATCTACCCCTAGTACGAGAGGACCGGGGTGGACAGACCTCTGGTGTGCCAGTTGTCGTGCCAACGGCATTGCTGGGTAGCCACGTCTGGCAGGGATAACCGCTGAAAGCATCTAAGTGGGAAACCCGTCTCAAGATGAGATCCCTCATCCGTAAGGAGTAAGACCGCAGGTAGACTACCTGCTTGATAGGCAGCAAGTGGAAGCGCAGTAATGTGTGGAGCTAAGCTGTACTAATGGTCGAGGGCTTAATCGGTAGTGTGGAGAACTCGAAAATTTTCCCAAAATGTAGTGCAGCAACCGCAGGTTGCGAGCACACGTAGGGGTCATCTATTTAGTAAGTAATTCATGAGTTAGAGTTTTGTTGGCGCTTGCAAAAGCGCCAACAAATACTCTTAAATTCAAAGCAAATGGCATTGTTTGCAATGCACTTTGCTTCTGATAAGTCTCTTGGTGATTGCAGCAGCGAGGGTACACCCGGTCCCATACCGAACCCGGTAGTTAAGCTCGCTAGCGCCGATGGTACTTGGAGGGCAGCCTCCTGGGAGAGTAGGTCATTGCCAAGGGACTTTTTCTTTTTAACTCACCCTCTTTGTCGTTCCGAGCCGCCGAAACCCTTGTTCCTCGCCAGCAGCCGCTGGCAACGAAACCTGTTTTTCGGCGAGGGCGAGGAATCCCTCTGACCACACACTAGAATTCAAGTTTGCCGGAATATCATTTCCTGATCAACGCTCTGTACACTCATTTTCGGCCCATGAAAAATTCGGGACTGCTCCATTCTCACCCAAGACTATAATCCCGCAAATGGAATCCAAAGAAAGATTTCCATTCCTGCGCCAACTCCCATTACTTTGGATTTCTCTCGCCTTCCTCGTCGGCATTCCCCTCGCATTCCTAATCGCTCTCGCCCCCTTCGCCTGGGCAGCGCTCACGCTGCTGGCTGGAGCGCTGGCATTCTTTGCACACACGAGAAAACAGAACTGGAATCTGTGGTTTGCATTTGCGCTGCTCTTTTCGCTGCTGGCTGGCGCCCTTCGATACAGCATCGCACAGTCAAGGTTCGACTTCTCCGATCTTGCATTTCATAATGACCGCTCAGAGATTGTCGAAATCACCGGGATCATCATCAAGCCTCCCGTAACCCGGGACAAATATGTGGAAATGATTGTGCGAGCCGAACAGATCGCCTTTAGTTCTGATTCGCGGCTCCCGGTCGGCGGCACTGTCCTCGCCCGCGTGATCTACTCTAACCAATTGGCTTATGGCGACCGCATCATCCTGCGCGGCGAGCTCACCACCTCTCTAATCTTCGAGGACCTTTCCTACCGCGATTACCTGGCCCGACAGGGAATCCACAGCCAGATGCCGCTCGCTGCCGCCGATCGCATCGCGTCCGGTCAAGGAAATCCGCTCTGGGCTGCCTTGTACGCTCTGAGGTCGCGTTCGTTGCAAACCATTTACCGCATCTACCCCGATCCCGAAGCCTCGCTATTCGCCGGCATCCTGCTAGGCGAAGAAAGTGGTATCTCAGACCGCCTGAAAATAGCTTTCAATAATACAGGGACACGCCACATCGTTGCCATCTCGGGTTTCAACATCAGCATCATCGCAGGCCTCTTCCTCGCCACATTGACGCGCTGGCTTGGTATCCGCCGCGGCATCTGGCTGGCAGCCACCGGTGTCGTTCTCTATACGCTTTTGGTTGGCGCCGAAGCTTCCGTGGTCCGCGCGGCGATCATGGGCGTCATAGCGCTCGCAGCGCGTCAGGTGGGCCGCCAGCAGTTTGCGCTGAACACACTCGCATTCAGCGCAGGGTTGATGGCGTTGATTAATCCATTGGTTATTTGGGATGTAGGTTTCCAGCTTTCGTTTGCGGCCACTTTAGGTCTGATCCTTTTCGCGGACCCGATGGAACAAGGACTGGACGCAATCCTTGCGAAGCGCGTTTCAAAAGAAACTCAAAATCGCGTCAGCGGCCCCATTTATGAGTATTTCCTGCTCACGACCGCCGCACAGATCACCACCCTGCCCTTGCTCCTCTATCACTTCGAGCGCTTCTCATTTGTTTCTCTGCCCGCCAACATGTTGATCCTTTGGGCGCAGCCGGCGGTGATGATCGTTGGCGGTTTTTCTGTGATTTTCGGGCTGGTCTCCACAACCCTTGGACAGCTGATCGGATTCATTGGCTGGCCTTTCGCCGCTTACACGATCAGGATTGTGGAAATTCTTGCACCGCTCGCCAGTGCTCCGCAGGCGATCCATTCGGTTTCACCTTTAGCTGTCGCGGCCTACTACGTTTTAATTGCCATCCTCGCAACTCCAGTACTCAGAAAACGCGTCGCCCTTCCACAGATCCGCCCTGCCTACACACTAGTCGCCTTGGGCGCCGCGTCCGTTTTGATATGGAATTCTGCGCTCCAAACCCCGGACGGATTATTGCGACTGACCCTTCTCGACGTCGATGGCGAAGCCCTTCTAATCGAAACGCCAGACGGACGCCGCATCCTCATTAACACCGGTCCCAGCGCCAACCAACTCGCTGCCGCACTGGGGCGCGAGCTGCCACTCTTCGACCGAGACGTCGACTGGTTGATTATCGCCGGCCTGGGCGACGATCAGGCTGGCGCCCTGCCAGCGGCTTTCGAGCGCCTCGCATTTGACCAGGTTGCCTGGGCCGGATCAGTTACCAATGCGCGGATAAAGACTCTCGAAAGCGTGTTGTCAGACCGAAAAGGTTTGATTTACTTGCATCCAGGCGATGAATTCGACCTGGGAGATGGCGCTCAGTTGGAGATATTGAGTTCAGGAACGCGGGGCGCAACCCTCCTGTTGGAGTGGGATGAGTTCAGCGCGCTGCTGCCGCTGGGCTTGGATTTCGACCAACTCGATGGCCTAATTGCATCACCGCATATCCAGCCGGTCGATCTCCTGGTGCTCCCGGATTCCGGTTACACGCCGTTGAACCCGCCATCGCTGTTCCTAAAGCTCGCGCCCACTGTGATCTGGATCGCAGGAGATGTTCAGCCAATTGACGAGGCGTTTTTGCCAACTGGGTTGACGGTTTTGCGCGCCGATCAAAATGGTTGGCTTAATGTGGCGACAGACGGTCAGTCGATGTGGTTGGGATCTGAGCATTGATCGCAGGCAAATGTAACCAATCATTAATCCATCGCCACATCTCGAACGCTATAATCCGCGCCCATGTTGAAAAACCCAACCGCCCGCTTGACCGTGTTGGCGGTTACCTTGCTCGGCTCCGCCGCAACTTGGTACCTGATCTCGCCGCTCTTCATTCAAGCCATGCATTACGGCGGCTTTCCCACGCTCAGCATGATGGCCACCCGCACGCCGCGTCCGGCTACTGCCACTCCGTCATCCGAGCCACCCACCCCCACATCAGCAGTATCCCTTCTTGTGGAAGGTAGCTCAGCGCTGCTGCTTTCCGAGTCCGAGTTCTATTCCATTGCTCACCAGGGACGCGGGCGCGCCAACTTGTATTTGACGGAAAGCGGCGCCCTCGTTGTCCGCTTGGTCGATTTTCAGGTGGAAGACGGGCCGGATCTGCACGTTTACCTAACCTCAGAGGATCCAGTCCTCGATCGAGAAGGTGAGGAATTGCAGAATTCCTTAGACCTCGGCGAATTAAAGGCTCTCCTGGGTGACCAGGTCTATGAAATTCCTGAAGGCACCGATATCGAATCATACAACTCAGTGGTCATCTGGTGCGTCCCCTACCTGGTGCCGTTCGCTGCCGCCCAAATCGGCGACTAGCGGCAGCTCCCCTGACCAGAATCTTCATCCCCATTTGTCATTCCGATCCCGAGCGAAGCGAGGGAGGCTCCGTCCTGAACGGACTGCGAACAGAGAGAGCAGGAGCGAATGGAAATCCCTTAGGCCAAACCGAATGGCCTCACAGGTTCGCTTGCTGCAAACCTTGCTGACCCATATTGCACCTCCATTACAATCCCTCCGCCTATGAAACTCCACCTCGTAGACGGCACCTACGAACTCTTCCGCAATTACTACGGCGCCCCGCCAAAGAAAGCGCCTGACGGCCGCGAGGTCGGCGCCGCACTCGGTTTGCTGCGCAGCTTGGTCGCCCTGCTCGGGCAGCCAGGCGTCACCCATGTCGCTTACTCCTTTGATCACATCATCGAATCCTTTCGCAACGATCTTTACTCCGGCTACAAAACGGGCGAGGGCATCGAACCCGATCTATGGAACCAGTTCCAATTGGCCGAAGACGTGGTCGCCGCGGCCGGCGTCACCGTCTGGCCGATGATCGAATTCGAAGCGGATGACGCGCTGGCTGCTGGCGCCGCCCGCTGGAAGGATGAACCTGCGGTGGAGCAAATCCTCATTTGCTCTCCGGACAAAGACCTCACCCAAATGGTCACTGGTACTAAAGTGGTCACCTGGGATCGGCGGCGCGACATCATCCTCGATGAAGAGGGCGTCTTCCGGAAATTTGGGGTCACCCCGCAGTCCATCCCGGATTACCTCGCATTAGTGGGCGATTCCGCCGACGGCTACCCGGGCATTCCCGGCTGGGGCGCCAAATCGGCCTCCGGCGTGCTCGCGAAATTCGAGCACCTGGAAAACATTTCCGAGGATGTACACACCTGGCAGATAAAAGGCATGGGCCCTGGCCGCGCCGCAAACCTCTCAATCAGCTTGGAGCAGCGCCGTGGAGAAGCCTTGCTCTACCGCACCCTCGCTACCCTGCGCATCGACGTCCCGCTCGCCGAGACCCTGGCCGATCTCGAATGGCGCGGCGCCCTTCCGAAACTCAAGGATCTTTGCGCGGAGTTGGGGGACGAAAGTATTCCAGAACGAATCACGCGCTGGCAATAAAGCTACTTACCCCATCCCGTCATTGCCAGCAAAGGGCGCCCAGCCGTCAGGCAGGTGACGCCGCGAAGCAATCTCCCCGCCGCGTTAATTTCAACCAACCCCTTCCCGTATCTTTGTTCATACCCTTGTTAGAATTCGTGTTATAGGATTGCCATCACGAACTAGCCCGCGATGCCGCCAAAACCAAGCGTCTTCAAACAGCCTTATCTAGCTCATAGAAGAAACATCGGTCTTCTCGCCATGGGTCTTCCATTCATAGTCTGGCTGGGCGCGCTGATATTCCCGCCCCACACCAGCATCCAGAGCTCGATCAGCGCTTATTACCACACCGTAATGAGGGATGTCTTTGTGGGGGTTCTCTTTATCATTGGCTTCTTCCTGCTCACCTATAACCCGCGTTTTTATGACAAGAGTTACGGGAAGGGCGACCTGTACCTGGGGATCCTCGCAGGCATCGCCGCAGTTACCGCCGCTTTGTTCCCTACCAGTCGAGACAAATGGCGGGAGATCATTCCCCCCGCGCCTTATAACGAGGGTGCTTTCGGGGTCATTCACCTCATCGCAGCCGTCGTTCTCTTCGGCAGCATGATCTACTTCTCATACTTCCTATTTACGGAGACCACGCCGGGCAAGAAAGTGCGCCGCGGAAGCGCCAAAGAAAAAAGGAACAAGGTTTACCGCGCCATGGCCCTCGTAATGCTGGTTTGCGTGGTTCTGATTGTTATTTACTTTATTACAGAGTTCTCGGGCATCAATCCAGACCTGCTCACACGGTATCCGCCAGTGTTCTTCCTGGAATGGGCCGCAATCTGGGCCTTCGGCATTTCCTGGTCCGTCAAAGGCGAGGCGCTGCAGCGCATTAACGAAGGGGCCCAGCGATTGGAAAAAGAGGCGATCAAACTCAGAAAGCGGATGGGGCTTCGCCTACACTAGGCGGCAACTGTGGGCCTGAAAGGACGCGAACCTTGAACCAAGCGGCCGATCCCGGATTTGTCCATAGAGTCTATACCATAAAATAGTTTCTATTTACTCGTAAAAGTGAGGTGAAATCAATCAATAATTTCTACTAAATCCACTGTTTCCATACCATTTGCACCCAAAATTACCCCAGAAACTTGATAGGGAAGGCGGTTCGTCATTTCATTGCAGGTTTATTAACCCTGTAAAAGGCGCTGGATTAAATCAACGATGATGGTTATCGACAGAGGAGTAGCCAGATTGCGCAGAGTTTCCCGGTTGGGAAAGAGGCGCTTGATGATTAACTCATTTTATTGCTATAGACTCTCAGTAATGCAGGAAGTAAAAACCAATAAATAGCCCGATGGATAGGGGTTTCAATCGACAATTCATTTCCAAGTCGGACAATTTTCCCACTAAAGGCTTCCAATTCAAATGGTCTTCCTTCCGTAACATCCCTCTGCATCGAAGAGGTTGAAGTTGGTTCAAGACTTTGAGCCACTTTCACTCCGCTTTCAACTGCACATACCTCGAGATTTACTCCATTGGCCACAGCCACGTTCTCAACTTCGCGCATGGCTTCGATGAAGATCTTACGGGTTCCCTCAAATTTATTAATCTCACCTGCATTCGCACGAGACAATGAAGTAACCCCTCCAAAGGAAGCGATAAATGTGAATTTTGTCCAAATCTCAGAAAAGATGTTTGTGGATTGGCTTGCCTGAACCCCTACGTCAGCCCATGCCTGTACAATTCTTTCAACCCTTTCTGTTGTGGACAAATCCAGTTCTCCAATTACGATTTTGCGGATCTGACTGCTTTGGCGAATAACCCCTGGTGATTCAATCATCGATATTGTTGTGCACACCCCGCCAACGACTTTATCTCTGCCAATCTCCTTGGCAAGCACCTCGTGGGCTTCCACTCCATTGAGGAGCGGCACCACCGTGGTTGCCGGTCCGATTAGAGGAGAGAGTTGACGGGCGACATCTCCAAGATGATAATTCTTGACGGCAATGATGATGTAATCAACTTGGCCAACTTCTTTCGGATCATTTGTTGAAATTGTGTTGGATACTCTAATATCCTCATGCGGGCTCTTGATTTGCAAGCCGCGTTCCTTTAGAGCGCGCAAATGTTCTCCGCGTGAAATAAAGGACACTTGGTATCCAGCGTTGGCTAAAAGGCCTCCAAAATAGCCTCCAACACCGCCAGCACCTACCACAGCGATCTTCATTGAAGCTCCGTCTATAGTGCTGATTTCACGGCACCACCATCAAACATAAGCGCGTGCCCGTGGATAAAGGATGCGGCTGGTGAAGCAAGCCAGGCAACAGTCCTACCGAACTCTTCGACCGTGCCAATTCGTCCAAGCGGAATCTCCTTGGAAAGTAATGCGATTTCATTCTTAAGGCTATGGCCACTTCTACTTGCTCTATCCCTCATTAATTCTTCGACTCTTGCGGTCAGGGTCCACGTTGGATTTATTGAGTTCACTCGAATCCCTTTTGGACCCAACTCATTTGCCAAAGATTTCGTCAAGCCGATCACGGCTAAGCGAAGGGAATTTGAAAGGACAAGATGATCGATGGGCTGTTTGATCGAATACGACTGAGTAGCGACAATGCTTCCTGCGCCTTTGGAGATCATTTGAGGCACAACCGCATAGCACAAACGAACGGCACTCATCAGAGTCTGATTCACGGCGATTTGCCAATCTTCCAGACTGAGCTCCAAAAAGGCGCCCGGCTTGGGTCCACCTGCATTTAAAAACAAGATATCTATTTGGCCAAATTCTTTATTGGTGGACGAAATCAACTCCTCAATGTCACTTGGTTTGGTCAAGTCGCAGTGAACTGCCAGGACCTCAGCCCCCGTTTCTTTGCGTATTTCTTCGGCAGTCTTGTCAATCAAATCACTATGGGAACAGATCGCCACGTTAACACCTTCCCGGGCAAACTCCATTGCCACAGCTCTGCCTAATCCTCTGGATGCAGCCGCTACCAGGGCAACCTTGCCATTTAGCTGAAGATCCATAGACCGAGAACCTCCTTAATGGGGAAATATGTTTAGGCCAACCCAGATTAGCCTTGGGTCCTGTTTAAGACCTTAATCAGATAAGTCAAAACAATAACCCGGGAACGGGTCAAGGTCGGCTAACCTTTTACGGCCCCCAGGGTAAATCCAGCTACTAATCGGTCCAAGAAAAAATTGTAAGCGATGCCTACCGGTAGTGCCACCAGCGCCGCAGCTGCCATGAGGGATTGCCAAAAGAACACATCACCACGAATCAACTCGGTGGGCACTCCCACGCTGATCGTCCGTTGCGCGGAAGAAGAAACAAAGGCCAGGGCATAAATAAACTCATGTAAAGTCAAGGTGAATGTAAATACGGTCACCGCAATGATGCCGGACCGGGAAAGGGGCAACACCACTTTAATAAAGCTGACCATTCGGCTATAGCCATCTACCATGGCAGCTTCTACCAGATCTTGTGGAATGGATTTAAAGAAACCCATTAATAGCCAGGTAGCAAAGGGGATTGAAATTGTAGGGTAGACCACCACTAGCGCCCAGAGCGTGTTATTTAAGCCCAGGCTTACCACGACGCGAGATAACGGAATAAAAAGCAATGTCGGGGGAATCAAATAGACCAAGAAAATCCCTATCCCGGCCCGCGCGCCCCAGCGGCCGGTTAAGCGAGCAAGAC
>JBOGUK010000172.1:0-6393 GCA_050695915.1 Anaerolineales bacterium | reverse complement strand
GCCAACTCCAGGTCAACCACTACCAAGTTGCTATCCAGCCATACGATGCTGAGATCAAAGCTCATACCCAACATGTGAATAGCCGCGTTGACCCGGCTTTCTGCTTTGTCCACCAACACGAGGCCTTTGTCCGCGGGAAGGTGCGCGCGAAAAGACAACCCGCGCAGCTTGCAAAAGAAACTTTCGCAATAATTTGCAACTAATGAGGAAAGTAACGGGCGAGTTTGATTAATGACGTTGACAACGCGCATCAAAACTCGCGGCGAGGCCCGCTAGCTAGTTCTTGACTTCTTGACCCGCTTGCTCGTGGCGCTTGAGCACCGCGTCCACGCGGTCGATTAGTTCCTGCAAGCTGAAGGGTTTGGCGATGTAATCGTCCACTTTGGCGATATGCAAGCCCAAGACTTTGTCGATGTTTTGGGCTTTAGCGGTGACCACGATCACGGGGATGTCTTTGGTAACCTCGTCTGCTTTCAGCTGCTGGTAAACCTGCCACCCATCGATCTCAGGCATCATCAGGTCGAGCAGAACCAAATCAGGTTTTTCGTTTCTAATCGTAGCCAGTCCCTCGGCGCCCCCGTTTGCGCCAATGACCTCAAAGCCTTTGCGGCCCAGGATCAGCCGGATCAGATCGATCATCTCCGGCTCGTCTTCAACGCAAACAATTTTGTGATTTTCGCCAGCTGCCATCATGCTTTTAGACTAACTTTGCGAGTGTACCATTAACCCATCACCCACGCCGCGGAATCCCGCGAGAATTGCATCCGCCATTGGTACTGGGCTATAATCTCGCCCGCATTTTCCAATTTGAGGAGAACTGATGATTGATGTGAACGACCTGCGCAAAGGCGTAACCTTTGAGCAGGATGGCAACCTGTATAAAGTGCTGGATTATTCCCATAATAAACCTGGACGTGGAAATGCAACCATCCGCGTCAAGGCCCGCGACCTGCGCAGCGGCGCAATTATCGAGAAGACCTGGAATTCCGGCGTGCGCATCCGGGATGTCCGGCTGGACTATCACACCGTCCAATTCCTGTATAAGGACGGCGATCGTTACGTCTTCATGGACCAGGAGACCTATGAGCAGCCCAGCCTCGCGGTGGACGTCCTGGGTGATGCCGTGAACTATCTGAAGCCTGCGATGGACGTAAAACTCACCTTTTACAACAATGAGCCATTGGACGTCGAGCTGCCCACTTCCGTCGATCTGGAAGTTACACAATCAAGCACCGCGGTGCGCGGAGATACAGCCACGGGAGTGAATAAGTTGGTGGTCACCGAGACAGGCCTGGAAGTTCAGGTTCCTGCCTTCGTCAGTCAAGGGGACACGATCCGCGTCGACACGCGCACCGGGGATTACTTGACGCGCGCCTAATCGATTACGCTGCACATTTTTCGTCGTTGTTTGCTCAGATTGCTATAATCGCACCCCTATGCTGACTCCCGCCGGCAAGGAATGCCGGCATTTCTATGGGGATTATCACCGCGGCAGGAATGTAGAGCGCTGCAGACTGTTGGAGTCGCACAATCTGGATTGGAATTCGCAACTCTGCTTCAAATGCCCTGTGCCGGACATTCTGCAAGCGAATGCCTGCGAACACCAGGAACTGAACCCGAGCCTGGAAAAACCGCTATTTTTCCTGAGACCACAGGTTGAGATCAAGGCTCACTGCAGCAAATGTGAATGCGATGTTGCCGAGCCGCGCATAGGTTGCGGGCAGTGCCATCCGTTGCCTCAAGTGTTCGTGATCGGTCCGGAGGCGTCTTAGGCGCATCTGGTTAAGATTCGCTGTGTTATAAAGCTCACAAACCCTATGGATTCGCAAAGAATACGCGTCGTCGTAACCGGCTTCGGCTGCGTCAGCCCTCTCGGCAGCAGCGCCGAGAGTTCGTGGAAAGCCGCACTTGCCGGGACCTCCGGCGCCACGCGCATCACGCGGTTCGATCCCAGTGAATATAAGAGTCAGATCGCTTGCGAAGTTAAAGGCTTCGATCCAGCGGGCCTCTTTGGCCCCAAAGAGGCACGCCGCATGGATCGCTACACTCAGCTTGCACTGGCTGCGTCGCTGGAAGCAGTCAAGCATAGTGGTCTCGAAATCACAGATGAAAACCGTTTACGCGTTGGCGCCGTAGTTGGCACAGGTATCGGCGGCCTGGAAACTATTGATAGGCAAATGCGCGTTTATTTGGAGTCCGGGCCCGATAGAGTGAGTCCATTCACTGTGCCAATGATGTTGGCAGATAGCGCAGGCGGGATCATCGCGATCAATTTGAAGATTCAAGGGCCGAATTTTTCTGTAGTCACCGCGTGCGCTACCGGAACCAACGCCATTGGTGAGGCCACGGAAGTGATCCGCCGCGGCCAGGCTGACGTGATGCTCGCGGGCGGTTCAGAAGGCGCCATCTTGCCCCTTTCGCTCGCCGGTTTGGGCGCGATGACCGCACTCAGCACGCGCAACGACGACCCCGAACATGCCTCGCGTCCTTTCGACAAAACGCGTAATGGTTTCGTGATCGGCGAAGGCGCCGCTGTACTCATCTTGGAATCATTGGATCACGCGCGTGCCCGCAAGGCCCACATCTTCGCAGAGATCCTGGGGTATGGAAGCACCAACGACGCATTCCATATCTCCGCACCTGCGGAAAACGGGCGCGGCGCGGCCGACTGCATGCGCATGGCGATCGAGGATGCAGGACTTAAAGACAACGCCATAGATTACATCAACGCCCATGGCACCAGCACGCAGCTAAACGACAAGAGCGAAACTGCCGCGATTAAAACAGTGTTCGGTGAAGAGGCCTATGACATCCCCGTTTCCTCGACCAAATCGATGACAGGGCACATGATCGGCGCTGCGGGTGCGATCGAAGCCATGTTCAGCATCCTGGCAATGCGCGATGGCATAATGCCGCCCACGATTAACTATGAACATCCCGATCCCGAATGCGACCTGGACTACGTGCCAAACCAGGCCCGTAAAAAAGAGCTTAACGTCGTAATGTCCAATTCATTCGGTTTCGGGGGGCATAACGCCACCGTCATCCTGGGCAAATCGAACGGGGCAAACTAGGGCATGACCTACGCCCACATCACCGGCTGGGGGATGGCCGTCCCTGAAAAGGTATTAACAAACGATGACCTGGCTCAAATGGTTGATACCAACGACCAGTGGATTCGCGAGCGTACCGGCATTCGCGAGCGCCGCATTGCCGGTAAACACGACACAACGGCCTCGTTGGCTGTGGAAGCAGCCAACAATGCACTGCGCATGGCCAAGCTCCCGCCGACGCAGGTAGAACTGATCATCGTTTCCACTTCATCGCCGGAACATATTTTTCCATCGACAGCCAGCATTGTTCAGGACCGCATCGGCGCCGAAACCGCTGGCGCCTTCGACCTTTCGGCGGCGTGCACCGGTTTCATCTTTGCGCTAAACATGGGGACCCAGGCGATCCGTAGTGGCTCGGTGAAGAGCGCGCTGATCATAGGCGCTGAAACCCTATCGCGGCTCGTGGATTGGACGGATCGCAACACCTGCATCCTTTTCGGCGACGGTGCGGGCGCCTTTGTTCTTCAGGCTGATGAAGAACCCGGCGGCGTCCTATCGGCTGTGATGCGCTCAGATGGCTCCGGCGGCGATCTGCTTTCCGTGCCCGCCGGGGGCTCTGCAAAGCCGGCCAGCTCGCAGACAGTGCTTGACGGCCTGCACTACATTCACATGAACGGCCGCGAGGTGTTCCGCTTTGCCACCCGCGTGATGGCTTCCGCATCCAAAGAAGCCATCCTGAAGGCAAACCTTCAACTAGAAGATATCCAGGTCATTATTCCGCACCAGGCAAATATTCGCATCATTGAGGCGGCGGCCCGCGGCCTCAAGCTACCCATGGACCATTTTTTCGTGAACCTGGATAGGTACGGCAACACATCTACCGCATCCATCCCTATCGCCACCTGCGAGGCAGTTGAACAGGATGTCCTCCAACGGGGGGACAATGTCGTGATGGTTGGCTTTGGCGCCGGGCTCACCTGGGGCGCCACGACAATTCACTGGACTGGACCGTTCGAAGAGGCAGAACCCATCCGCCTGCGCCCGTATCGCCGACTTGCGCGACTACGCTCGTGGCTGCGCCGGCTGTGGCGCTTCATCGAGGGCCTTCTTTTCGGGCGTGGCGGCACGGCTTAGTCCGAACATAACCGTAAGAAATCTATTAAAAGGATTGTCGGTTACATATCGACGAGGGCAAATTGGTATACTCGTCGGATATTCTCTTTGCTTGATAGAATGTATGGTGGAGTAAAAAATTGAATAACCCCCGATCTCGAGTATCGCTGATCTATTTATTGTTCTTCGCCGCGTTGATCTTCGCAGTCTTCTTTAATTATCAGCAGCAAGCCAGTCAAGCCGATCCCCTGACCCTTAACCGTGTTGCCGCGGACATCAAGGCTGGCATCGTGGCCCGCGTGATCACCGATGACGACCGCATACGCGTTGTTTACGACAACGGCGAAGAACGTTATGCCCAAAAGGAATCCAACACCACGACTCTCGAACAGCTCCTGGCACTCGGCGTAACACCCGAAGAACTCAGCCCCGATAATGTGGATATCGAGGTAGCGCCTCCGAGCGCCTGGCTGGGCATCGGAACGGTACTCACATACGTGTTGCCCTTCCTATTATTGGCCGGCGTGTTCTGGTTCGTGTTCCGCCAGGCTCAGGGCAGCAACAACGCCGCCATGTCCTTCGGCAAGTCCCGCGCCCGCATGTTCTCCGGCGACCACCCCACGGTCACTTTTGAAGATATCGCTGGCGTCGAAGAGGCCAAGATTGACCTGCAAGAAGTTGTCGAATTCCTCAAAGAGCCGGACAAGTTCATTTCGCTGGGCGCGCGTATTCCTAAAGGGGTTTTGCTTGTCGGGCAACCTGGCACCGGAAAGACGCTGCTAGCAAAAGCTGTTTCCGGCGAAGCCGGCGTCCCCTTCTTCTCCATTTCCGGTTCTGAATTCGTTGAAATGTTCGTGGGCGTCGGTGCCAGCCGCGTGCGTGACTTATTCGATCAGGCCAAGCGCCACTCACCGTGTATTGTTTTTGTTGATGAAATCGACGCCGTCGGCCGCCAGCGCGGCGCCGGACTGGGTGGCAGCCATGACGAGCGCGAGCAAACCTTGAACCAAATGCTGGTTGAGATGGACGGCTTCGATACAGACACCAACATCATCATGGTCGCCGCGACGAACCGCCCTGATATTTTGGATCCCGCGCTTTTGCGCCCCGGCCGTTTCGACCGCCGCGTGGTGTTGGACGCGCCGGACGTGCATGGACGCGAAGCAATCCTGAAAGTACATGTGCGTGGCAAACCGCTCGCTAAAGATGTTAACCTCGCTTTGCTTGCACGTGGCACGCCCGGTTTCGTTGGCGCAGATCTTGAGAATCTAGTAAACGAAGCAGCTATTCTCGCTGCCCGCCGCAATAAGAAGAGCATCGGCCAGCCTGAATTCCAGGAAGCCATCGAGCGCCTGATCGCAGGCCCCGAGCGCAAGAGCCGTATCATCAGCCCCGAAGAAAAACGCGTGGTGGCTTACCATGAAGCAGGCCATGCCATCGTGGCGCATGCCCTGCCGAACTGCGATCCGGTGCACAAGGTCACCATCGTGCCGCGCGGCATGGCAGGCGGCTACGTCCTGGCGCTGCCTGATGAAGACCGCAACCTGATGAGCCGCGCCAAGCTGATCGACGACATGGCCTTCGCTCTAGGCGGTCGCGCTGCTGAAGAGATCGTCTTCGACGACATCACTTCCGGCGCCTCAAACGATCTGGAGCGCGTGACTCAGGTTGCACGCCAGATGGTCACTCGCTACGGCATGAGTGTGGAAATGGGACCGCGCGTCTACGGCAAGAAGGAAGAGTTGATCTTCCTGGGGCGCGAGATCTCCGAGCAACGCGATTATTCTGAGTCCGTTGCCGAGCAGATCGACGATGAAGTCTTTAAGCTTGTAACTGCATCGCTCACTCGCGCCAAGAAGACGCTCACTAAATACAAGGCTCAACTTCACAAAGTAGCCGAAAAACTCATCGAGGTCGAAACGCTGACCCGCGAAGAATTCGAAAAGATCTTCCCGGTTCCAGTAAAGAAGCGCAGCGGCACGCCGTTGCTAGTCGGAACAAACTCAAGATAGCCGGACACAGGGGAGAGAAAAACAAAAGGGGTCGTTCTGAGCGAATGGCTTTTAATTCGACTTCCTCTGATCGGCTTTCGCAATGACCTCCATCCGCCCGGCCGCTTCCTCCGACATTGATGCCCTTCGCTCGCTTAGCGAGCAACTCGGCTACCCGGTGCCCGCTGCCGAACTCGCCGAGCGTCTGAACGCGGTCCTCGCCCGCAGCCATCATG
>JBOGUK010000171.1:0-35389 GCA_050695915.1 Anaerolineales bacterium | reverse complement strand
TCAAGATGACATCGCCATTCAAATAAACTTTGGGGTTGCGATTTACAGGGGATAGGAGAGGGTTTCGCCAAAGGCGTAAGCCAGCAGGATAAGCAGGGTAATCGCCGCCACCGCCATCACGACAAGGTTCAACACGCTTTTCCGAACCTTGAGCGAAAAACCAACCTCTTCCTTCGTCCGGCGCACATCAAAAGAGGCCACCGAAAAGGAGTTAATCAGGAATGCGGAGACCAGCCCGCCCAACACAAAAACGGGATGGGCAATCCGCCAGTACCATTCCCCCGAATACACCCGTGTGAGCAGTAGATCTCCCAGTTCCCGCGATCCAAAACTAAACATCAGTCCGATGCTGACAAGGAACAGCGCTGGCAGGAGGGCTAAGCTGCCTGCCGCCGCTGTCCATTTGCTTCCTTTTACAAAAAAGTTTCCGTTCACTGGAAAATCCTCCATGGTTCAAGAGTTTGCAGGTGAAACAAAAAGAATTTAGGCGTCAACGTGGCTACCTGAGCGACAAGCCAGATCTGCGCAAGCAGGCGTCCTCGCAAAGTAGCGATGCGGTGGAAGGTCTCGTCCAAATCACCCATGACAGATTCTTCAATATCAGACGGCAGGAAACGAGCCAAGATTGCCGCCCCTGGAGAAGAGTGCCTATCGATCATCAAAACCTATCGATCCGCAGCCGCCCACAGCAAATCGTGCAGCCTTTTGACTTCGCCCAATGCTTCAAGGCCTTTGCTGGTCAAACGGTAAAAGCGCTTGCTGCGCCCACCGCGTTCCGGAGTCGGATCGCCATCCAACGCGCTCAAGAGCCCGCGCTTTCGCAGCCTTTCCAGCGGGATATAGATCGCGCCCACAGACCAGGCCCTCCCAGAATGCTCCTTTAAGAATTCGCCGATTGACAGGCCGTAGGCCAGTGGTTCAAGCGCCCTTACTGCCAAAAGCAACATTTCTTCCGTCCGCGAAAGAATTCTCATTTTGGCCTATTAGTTTTATTTTATAAAATAAATGAGATGTTTTGTCAAGACCCCCACCTTTTTGGCCCATAGCTTGCATCTTGCCGTGAGAGATGGCATACTAACTCACCGGAGTCGGAGCTTGGCAACTATTAGTCTCAGGGATTACCTTAAACAGACTGAGGAGTTAATCGATAATGGGCGGATAGAAGATGCGCTCACTCGTTGCCGTCAAATCCTCGAAACGTACCCGAAACACGTCGACACCTACCGCATGATGGGCAAGGCCTACCTCGAGGCCCATCGTCACGGTGAGGCAAGCGATCTCTTTCAGCGGGTTCTCTCTTCCTGCCCCGATGATTTTGTTTCCCATATCGGCATGAGCATCGTCCGCGAAGATGAAGAAAACCTGAATGCGGCCATCGGGCATATGGAGCGTGCGTTTGAGGCGCAACCCTCAAATCGCGCGGTGCAAGACGAATTGCGCAGGCTGTACCAAAAGCGCGAAGGGTACGACATTCCCAAAGTGCGTCTTACTCGCGGCGCGCTCGCCCGAATGTACGCTCACGGCGACCTGTATTCCCAGGCAATCGGCGAACTAACCAGCGCACTGTCGGAAGATCCGCAGCGCGCCGATTTGCAGGTTTTGCTTGCAGAGATGTATTTCAAGACCAATAAGGAAACAGAGGCGATCGATATTTGCACGCGCCTCCTGGAAAAACTGCCCTACTGTCTCTACGCCAACCGCGTGATGGCGAACATTTTGAAGGCCAGCGGTCGCCAGGTTGAAGCTCAAACATTTCTGGATCGCGTAGTCGAATTAGACCCGTATGCTGCCCTCACGGATGCGCGCACTCCACCGGAAAAGGTTCCTGGAGTTCGCGTCATGCTAGAAACGGATGCACAGGGCGCCGCAGTGTCCAAGGCCAGCGCCGAAATCCTGCAGCCCACCGAGGCACTGGCCGCCGAAGAGCATTTCTTTGAGCGCGAGGAACTTCCGGATTGGTTATCCATCGATTCGGAGGAACCCTCCACTGCTCCGCAACCAAACGATGAACTCGTTACCGAACATCAACCTGGAGAGGATTTACCAGCTGAATCGACGCCAAGCGAGCCACAAAAAGGGGTTACCTCGGAGATACCCGATTGGCTGTCCGAGTTGAGTCCACAAAAAACAAATACAGGGGAACTTTCCGGAGCGGAGGCCGCTGAGATGGATCTATCGTTGGGCTTGCCCTCCCATTTCGAAGAATTGGATAATCTTGAGGGGACTGGGGCTCAAGAATCCCTTGAGGAAGGCGAACCTGCCACGCAACCCCCGACGTCACAAGCCGAAGAGGAGCAGGATCTAAGCTGGCTTGACGAACTCGCCGCCGATCAGCAGGAAAGTAAAGCGCCATTCCTCGCTGAAGGGGATGAACCTATACGTGCGGAAGAGCCTGTTCCTCAGGAACCAGACGCCTCTTCTAACAAGAGCGCTGCCCTCGCCTGGCTAGATGAACTATCTGACACAGAGGAAGACCGGCCCATGGAAACCGACGAAGCGCCACTCGCAATCGAAGAACCGGCGGAACCTGAAGACGCCACCCCTCTTGAACCTCCCGCAGGTGACCAGCCGCGCGTAGAAACTACCGGCGCGCTTCCTGATTGGCTCCAGGAACTAAGAGAGGAAACTGAAGTCTCAGAAGGAAAAGGCGATGAAGACGCGGCGCCCATGGCTCCACCTGTGGCCGAAGAGCCAGTTTTGCCCAGTACCCCTGTTCAAGAGGGTACAGGCGCTCTCCCAGATTGGTTACAAGAACTTAATACTACGCCCGACCCGTCGACACGGGAGACATCGGAATTGCGAGAGCCAACGAGTATGCGGCTGTCCGAAGGGAAACCCGACTGGTTGGAGGAGCTGCGCCCAGAGACCGCGGAGGCCGAGGAGCCAATTGCTCCTCGCCCCCTGGATGAAGCGCCAGACTGGCTCGATGAACTCAGGCCCGGAACCTATGAACTGCCAGATGAAAAAGCCGCAGAACCCGCACTTCCCGATTCCGACAGTGAGCCTGCCATCGATTGGCTAGCTGAATTGGGACCGCCGCGCCTCGAGGAAACCGAGCGCGAAACAAAGATGAACTGGATCCCAGAGACCCGCGAAGAAGATGAAGCTGAAGATGAAATCCCGGCCCCACCCCAGGTCAAACCTCGCGGCGTGACCAAAGTGCTTCAGCAGCAACAAGCTGCTGACCGGGTGTCGGCGACGGATCGCCTGGAGCAGGCGCGCCAATCCCTGTCCTATGGCAAGTTGTCAGACGCCGCCGACCACTATGGTCACCTTCTTCGCCGACGCCTGTTGCTGGATGAGGTGATTACCGATCTCGATGCGGCGGTCCACCGTCACCCTGGCGATGCCACCCTCTGGCAAACACTGGGCGACGCCTACATGCGCAACAACGAATTGCGCAAAGCCCTGGATTGCTACACCAAAGCCGAAGACCTGCTCTGACAAACAACTACGTAAGAACACGGAGGAACATTGGAACGTAGTTTGGTGCTGGTGAAACCAGATGGGGTGCAACGTGGCTTGATTGGCGAGGTAATTACACGCTTGGAACGCCGCGGCCTGCGGCTTATCGCGTCAAAGTTTTTGAATGTCAGCAAAGATTTGGCCGAAAATCATTATGCTGAACACAAGGGGAAACCTTTCTATAGCGGACTCATTGAATATATTACCTCCGCACCAGTAATGGCGATGGTTTGGGAAGGCCCCGATGCAGTGGCGGCCATCCGCCAGACGATGGGCGCCACCAAGCCGACCGAGGCCGCGCCCGGAAGCCTGCGCCACGATTTTGCTTTACAGATTGGCCGCAACCTCACACACGCCTCCGATAAACCTGAGCGCGGCGAGCAGGAAGTCACGCTTTGGTTCGATGAAAACGAACTGGTTTCTTGGAAACGGGATCTCGATCACTGGTTATACGAAGAGCAGGTTTAAGGTTTGAGAGTGAATGTTTAAGGTTGGGTTATTCAAAATAAGAGGGTTAGATGACGTCGGCAAGGGAGATCCGAAGATTTGGAATGCTGGAATTCGGCCCGCGAATTGGTAGGTTGGATTTATAGGTTCGCCAAAACTGGAGAAATGCAGACTGATTATGGTCTTAGGAATTCAAATATGCCGTGCAGCAGTTTCTACAATGAGCAATATTACTGAGGGCTTCGAATCTCAAACACAGTCTAAATTCTTAGATTACCTTGGAAACGCAAAGGCCTCGGCGGGCGAAGTTCGTTCCCAATTGTATTGTGGCCTTTGATTTGGGATATGTGTCGCACGCGCAAGTCAGTCAGGTTATTGAGCTCGCGGAAAAGTGTTCAAAAGCAGATATATGGGTTAATCAATTACCTTAGGTCGATACCAAATTCTTATCGTGTTGGCGAAATTGGCAAACCATACCTAATTCAACAACCATCTTCCTAACTATCAACATTAAACCTTAAACATAAGATCTTTACTGCACGTGCAGTAACACCTTCGCATCCGACCATAACTCTTCAAGCTGGTAATACGCACGTTGTGCGTTCGAAAACACGTGAACCACAACACTCCCAAAATCAGCGAGCAACCAGCCTTCCCTTGGCTTGCCTTCAAGCCTAGGTTTCAGGTCGAAACTCTCGTGAGCCTCCTCCACGACCGCGTCCACGAGACCCTTAAGCGTACGTTCGCTGCTGCCTGAACAGATTACAAAATAGTCACTGAGCGGGGCGAGCTCTGTGAGATCAAGAAGCAAGATGTCTTCCCCCTTCTTGTCCTCCAGGGCTTCCACAATACTGCGCGCTAGTTCAAATGGTTCCAAACGGGGTGGTTTGCCTCCTTAGGTGGGTCCCTCGAGTTTGAATTGAACCAGACGATTATATACTGGGCCGTCAGGTTTTAGCTCGCTCTTGAATAATGTAATTGAATCTACAATCCCACCTGAGGGATTAAGGTTCGTTCTCTCGAGTGATGACCTCAACGCGTCTAATCCAGCCCGATTCAAGCTGCGCTTGAAACGCGCCATCGTGAGATGCGGCGAGAAGCGTCGTTGTTCCCGCTCATATCCCATCGCGCCTAATCCTTGCTCAAGCCGCTGTTGAAAATCCGGCAGCGCATGGGGCGCATGCAGCCCGACCCAAAGCACGCGCGGCCGTCGCACATCCGGAAAGACGCCCAATTTGCTTAGCGCGACTTCAAATGGCTTTTGCCCCTTCGCCTCCGTTTCCACAAGATGGCTGACTTCTTGAGTTTGTTCCTCGGCCAGATCACCGATAAATTTCAACGTCAAGTGAATGTTCTCCGGCTTCACCCACCTCATCGGCAAACCATCCAGGTCGCGTTTCAGATGTGAAATGATTTCATTGAGTCTGCTTTGGATTTCTGCGGGCAATTCAAGTGCAACAAACGCGCGGACAAAACCCTTCATCCGGCCCGCCTCAGCAACCGATCGTAATCTTCGGGGACGTCCACATCAATCGCCAGCGAAGCATCCAGCCACGGCAGCCAGGTCACCTGGTGTTTCGAGAAGATCGCCCGGCCGCCCACGTCCCCTTCAAGTTGAGCGAAATCAGCAAACGTTGCGCGGTCGAAAAGCACCGGGTTGCTGCGCTGCCCATCCACCATCGGCGCCACGATGGGCACCAGGCTGTCCGAGTGCTCAGCCCGCAGGGCCTCGATCAGGGAAACAGGCACCTGCGGCTGGTCCACTACCATAAAGAGCGCCGCACCAACGTTTGCCGGCAAAGCGGCTATCCCTGCTTTCACGGAAGTGCTTTGACCATTCGGCCAAATCGGATTGTTCACAATTTCCACCCTTAACCCATCCAACGTTCCTCCCACCTGATCGGAGTTGGACCCAGTAACCACAATCACGGGATCGAGCTTTGCAGCCAACGCGGTTTCCACTACGGCACGCACAAATGGCTTCCCCTTCCAATCCAATAGTTGCTTCGGTTTCCCCAGTCGTTTTGAATCGCCGGCCGCCATAATGATCGCAGCAACCCGTTCGTGCACGGCCACAACGTCGGGAGATATCTCAAGTGAAGCAATCAATACGGCGTCGAATGCGGATAGCAGGTCCTCTGCCAATCCGCGCCCTGCCGAAATTAATTCATGGGTGTCCGCCTGATTGAGCAGCACAATCTTGCGGGCTCCAGCCGGTACATTTTTCAAGCCGCCGTTTGGGTGCAGCAATACCTTCGCAACCAAGTTTGCTGTAATTGGTTCTCCAAGCTTTAACCCACTGAGTTCCGTGAACCGCTCCGGGCGGTGGACAAATTCTTCGCTCAATGACTTGCCCAATCCCGAGAGTCCAGTCACCACAACCACGGTTTCCACAAAACCGGGAATGGCCGGCTCATGCACGGCAGGCGCTTTCAGCGGCAGCCGGCGGGCCCCATCCGCTTCGATGATCAGCGGCAAGCCGTGAACCCTGGCGAAATCGTTTAGGGCATTCAATGACTCCATGCTCAAACCAACAACACGGTCATCTTCAAAACGGCTGCTTGTCAATACCGTTACAGCCGGCAACTCATCAACATTTATCTTTTCGATATCTGCAGCCCCATCGATCGCCACATGCAGATCACCAAACTGCGTCTGATCTGTCGCGAAATGCGTGCTGGAAGTAACCAGAACCGGCTTATCAAATTGCCTTACCAGGGTGAAGATCGTGGCCGTTTTGCCCCCTGCACCCACAAACGCAATTTGCGGAGCATTCTCCAGGCGCAGGGCGCGGCGCAATTCGATCATGACCAAAGCTGCTGACGGATTTCGAGGCGCATGAGCAGCGCTTCCAACACCCCGCCGCCGATGGCCAGGGCCTTGTCAGAAACACGCCAGCAGTAACTCGGATCGTTGCGCGGATCGACATCCCCGATCTTCATCCCTTTGTGCACATTCAGCGAAGGATGAACCAAACCGCGCAGCACGCCGTCAAACGGTGCTTTGAGTTGGGCTTCGCCGACCCTTGCAATCATTTGTCCTTCCCTAAGTTTGTCTCCGATTTCGGCCGCCGCTTTCACATTTCCGTCCGCTGGGGCGCGCAAAACCCTATCCAGGTTGTAGGAAGCGATCGTTCCGGGGACCCCGGTATCGGGCTGAGCGCTGCCTTCCCAAAACACGCGCCCAAGGCTATGTCCGCGGACGGTTTCTACAACCGCTTCACAATTCTCTCCGGCGACAAATCCAGGCCCCAGTCCGACCAGCAGTGCTCTTTCGTCGAAAGCGTTCACCGGCGGCTTTTTCGTCATCCGCGCATCGATGATTGCAGTCGGGCTCAACGCCGCAAGCTGTGCCCCATCGGGATCAACGAGGACAGGGATCTGGCCCCCTTTCGCAAACCCTTCGCCCTGGTTGGCATCTGCTGCCTTTCGCCCCCGAACCCCCTCGATCTCGACACTCCCCGAAAAAACAGCCTCAGCAAAAGAAACCGTGCGCCTCACGGCCAATGGTTTCTCCAATTCGAGGATCGCCACACGAATCCCCGCACGATGCAGGCGCAGCGCCACACCGGAAGCCAGATCGCCTCCCCCACGGATCACCACAGGAATTGACATGCGGTAACGATTATAAGTGGAGGGTAGAGAGACCTTAGGTTAGCGAGCCAGAAATCCGACGAGCAGTGGATTCACCGCCTCCGGCCTTTCGAAGTGCGGGATATGTCCAGCCCTTTGGATCGCGTGGAATTCGGTTTGTGGAACCAGTTTAAGGAATGTTTCGTGATGTCGAAACGGCACCGTGGGATCGGCTTCGCCCCAGATGAGCAAAACAGGTTTCTGCAACTCGCCTAGCCCTTTGAACAGCGTCAGGTCTTCTTCCAACAGTCGGGCTCGCAGCGTCGAGAGCAGCGAGCGTTTGAAACCCTGGAATTTCATTTGCTCCAGGTACCGCGGCACAAAATAATTACGCGCTTCTTCGGTGGGATCGTAAAAATCGTTGAGCATGCTTTGCAGCAGGCTGCGGCTGCCCAGCAACCCCAGGATACCGAGCAGCATCTCGCCGATCATGGGCACGTATAGCAGCCTAAAGGCAAACGGCAGCGCCAGTTCGAAACCGGCTGGGTCAATGAAGACCAGCTTCCGCACTCTCTTCGGAAACCGAAACGCAAATTCCGCAGCCACCACAGCGCCCATGGAAAGCGATACAAGGTCCGCTTGTTCGATCTTCAGGGCATCCAACAAATCAGCCAACTGCCGGACAAAGAGGGCTTTGTCGTTCCTGATCTTCGGCCGGTCCGAATATCCTCGCCCAAACACATCGTAGCGTACCACCCGGAATCCGGCCTCGGCCAACGTTGAAAAATTGAGATCCCAGATGAAATTGGGAACGGAAAATCCGTGAATTAGAACAACTGGAGTTCCTTTTCCCCCTGACATTTCATAATAAGTCACCCCATCTGTTAGCCGGGCCGTTCCGCCTGGCATGCCGCGGCGCGCAGCTTCATCCAACGGCAGGCGCTCTCCATAAAGGAGATTGAGCAGGGACATTCGTCCGCTAGATTTTGCCGAGGGCGCGCAGAACGCGCTCAGGGATCAGCGGGAACTCATCGATCCACACCCCCGTTGCGTCGTGTACCGCGGCAATCACCGCGGCGGCAAATGGGATATACGGCATCTCTGCCATCCCCCTCACCCCCCATGGGCCGACGTGATCGGGGTACTCAAGAATTATCGACTTCACGCGATCTGGAACATCCATCACTGTGGGGATGAGGTAATTCGACAAGAACTGCGTTTTCACGTACCCATCTAGCTGCACAAAGTTTTCCAGCACCGTGTACCCGGCCGCCTGCACCACGGCCCCCTCGATCTGCCCTTCGATCTGTTGCGGGTTGATCGCCTTGCCCACGTCATCTGCGCAGATCACGTCAGAAATGTGCACATGCCCCGTCTCCGTGTCCACTTCCACGGCAACGGCCTCCGCCACGTACCCGTAAGCAAAGTTCGGTGTGGATTCTCCTGTCTTTGGGTCATACGGCGTTGTGGCTGGAGGAACGTATTTGAACTCAGCGATCGCCGGGCGATCCTCGTTATTCCATTTTTGCATCGCCAGCTCGGCGGCACCTCTGATGGCGTTGCCCCCCATGAAGGTCATGCGCGAAGCAGATGCGCTTCCGGAATCGCCGGTGGTTGCGGTATCTGCCAGTACCAGTTCCACCTTCTCGAGGGAAACGCCAACTGCTTCTGCTGCCAGTTGCTTGAACACTGTGTGTGCGCCCTGCCCTACGTCTGAACCGGCGTGGTGCGCCACCACGCGCTCAATCTCAGCGCCGCCATGCAATTCAATCGTTGCCCAACAGCGTTCCGGAAAACCAAAGGAAAACCCGACGTTCTTAAATCCGCTGGCAAACCCTACACCGCGCTTGATTGCCTTCGAGCTTGGTTTAACATTCGGCCAGCGCGCCTTGCTTTTCGATCGCTTCCATTTGGAATTTACTTTTTGCCATCCTGCCGCCTTGGCCGCGGAGGGGATGACTTTGTCCAGCGTCACGCCCAATGGCATCGGTGTGTTCACTGCCAGCAGATCGCCGTCCTTCGCCACATTGCGCATGCGCAGCTCGATAGGATCCATCTTGAGCGCCCCGGCAAGTTTGTTCATCTGCGTCTCGGCCGCAAAGGCGCCCTGCGGTCCGCCGAAGCCGCGGAACGCGCCGCCGGGGATATTGTTCGTATACACCGCATAGGAATCCACTTTCACGTTGGGGATTACATAGGGACCGCTGCACATCAGCGTGGCGTTCCCCAATACCTTGGTCGAGGTGTAGGCGTAAGCGCCGCCATCCGCGATCACTTCGGATTCCGCGGCGACGATCTTGCCGTCCTTGGTCGCTCCCCATTTCGAGCGAATAATATACGGGTGACGTTTGTGATGCCCGATGATCGATTCCGCCCGGCTCCAAATGATCTTCACCGAGCGGCGGATACCGCGCTGCTCCAGCCGCCAAACGGCCAACGCCAGCACGATCTGGATGGACATGTCTTCGCGCCCGCCAAACGCGCCCCCAATGGCAGGATGGATCACGCGCACTTTTTCTTCCGGTAAGCCGAGCGAATGTGCAATGGCCATGCGTTCTTCGTGCGCCCACTGCGCGGCCACCTCCACCGTCACACGCCCTTCTTCATCGATGTAACCAAGCCCGGCTTCGGGCGCCAAGTAGGCATGCTCCTGCGCAGGCGTTCGATATTCGCTTTCCACGATCACGTCCGCGGCGGCGAATCCTTTCTTTACGTCGCCGTGGCGGATTTGATAATGGCAAAATACGTTCGAACCAGTTTCCGGATGCAAGAGTTCGGCACCGGGTCGGCGGGCCTTCAAGGGGTCGGTGATCACTGGAAGATCTTCGTAATCGACCACGATCAGATCGCGGGCCTTTGCGGCGACTTGCTCGCTTTCGGCCACAATGAAAGCCACCTGGTCGCCAACAAAACGGACACGGTCGGAATGAGGTTTGTCGGAACCGGGGCCGCACAACACCGGTTGATCGTGCAGAATCAAACCGTACTCGTTTACAGGAACATCATTGGCCGTGAAGATGGCGATGACACCATCCAGTTCTTCAGCCTTGCGGGTATCGATGCTCCGAATACGGGCGTGCGGGCTCCGAGCAAATAGAATCTTTGCGTAAGCTTGATTTGGCTTATTGATATCCCCCGGATAAAGCGCTTCTCCCGTTACCTTGGCGCGTGCATCAATACGCGGAATGGAAACGCCGATGCTTTGCGTCACCGGCCCGATCTCCCACTTCGGAAAATGTTCGGTGGTGTGCGCTGGGCGAGTTCCTCGTTCTGAGGTCCACCGAGGAGCGAATACAGAAGCGATCCAAGGATGGAAAAAACGAGATAGAGAACAAAGCTGGCAACCACGACCAAAATGACCCTTAGAACGGGGAAGTCAAGGCCCCAGGGGCTCGGACTTTGCAGTGTGCGAGCCAGCTCGCTGTTTCCAATCTGGGCGCGCTCCAGGATAGTCTCCACCAGACCGTATGCAATCACCGGGATCAAAATGGCCATGAACAAGCCGATGCCTCGCCAAATCGGGTGAACCTTCCACGGAAACGGACCGCTTTGCCTTCGTTGACCTCTCATGCTTTCACCTCCATTTGGCCTGCATGCTGAATGGCATCCAGGATCTTGTAATATCCGGTGCAGCGGCACAGGTTGCCTGCTACCGCCTGCTTCGCCTCCTCCCGGGTCGGCTTTGGCCTTTCTTCCAGCAGCTTGACAGCGGACATCACGAAGCCCGGCGTGCAATAGCCGCACTGCACGGCGCCGTCCTCAATGAAGGCCTGCTGGACGGGGTGCAGATTTCCATTTTGCATTAGGCCTTCAACCGTAACAATTTCGGCGCCATGCGCCCGCGGCGCTGGGACCAGGCAACTCATCACTGCCTTGCCATCCAGGAACACGGTGCAGGCTCCGCATTCGCCTTCGGCGCAGCCTTCTTTTGTTCCAACGAGCAGTGCCTCCTCGCGCAAAAAACGCAGCAAGGTTTTTTCATGGCCGGATGAAAACGAGTAGGTTTTTCCATTGATCGTAGTTTCAATCGCTGTCTCCGCGGAGCGGAAGACCGATTGCTGTGAAATGGGACGGGGTGACCCCGCCCCTACTGAGAGAGAGCTAAGCATCACCGGCTTCGCTGGTATCCGTTGAGGCTGCTGCTTCTGAGCCAACTCGCCTAATATGCGGCTGACGGCAACCCTCACCATTTCGCTGCGATAATCCGCGGAACTGCGCACGTCGTCAATCGGTTTTGCGGCCTGCATGGCCAGTTCAGCGGCTTGAGCAATATTTTTCTCGGTAAGTTTCCTGCCGCGCAAGAAAGCTTCAGGTTTCTTTGCTTGGATGATCACGGGAGCCACAGCTCCGAGCGTGATGGCCGCATCTTTTACCTTCTCCCCGGCAAAATGCAAAACAACGGCTGCGTTGACCACCGAGATCGCCTGGGCGCGACGCAGCGTGATGCGCATGAATGCGCCGCGCGCCATCTTGGGATCGAGCGCCGGGAAATGGATATCTGTGAGCATCTCATCGGGCTCCATTACCATTTTGCGCAGGCCGGTATAGAATTTGGCAAGCGGAACCGTACGCTCTCCGCGCACCGAGCGCAGCACTACTGATGTGCCCAGCGCCATCAGCGGTGGGATGGTGTCGTTGGCGGGCGAAGCCGTGATCAGGTTCCCGGCCACCGTGCTGCGGTTGCGGATCTGCGGCGCGCCGACTTCCCAGGCAGCCTGCGTCAGCGGCAGCGCCCGTTTGCGCAGCAGCGGCGACGCCACGCAGTCGTTGTGCGTTACGAGGGGACCAAGGTGTATAACGTCATCGTCGTCGATGCGAATCTCGGTTAAACCCGAAATCCGCGTGATATCGATCAGCGTATCGATCCCCAACCGAACGCCAAGTTCCATTTCCAGGATGAGGTCAGTTGCGCCCGCAACGATTCGTGCGCTGGGGCCATGCTCGGCCAAGGCTTCGACCACCTGGTCAATATTGCTGGCTGTGATATATTTTTTCCACATATTCCTATTCCATTATAAGCAACGGCACGTTGCCTTGCGCCATCGCCTAGGCGACGCCTGTCCAGTTGTTGTGATTTTGTGTGGGGGTGGGGGTCGATACAACTTGACAACCTTCGGTGCCCCCAAATCGGTCCTGACCCATTGGCATCATGCCACAGGCTGCTTACTTTCACAGGACATTGGGGTTTTTGTAAACTAAGTCCCCGCCTTCGGCGGGCGGACAGGTCTGAGACCTGTCCCTACAGTTATGCAATCGTTGTAAAGGCCCGCGTCCAGGAATACGTAGAAAGCCTATGGTTTTCTAAAACCATATCAGGACATAGGTTTTCGGAATCGGGCGCCTTCTTAGCTTTTATTAGCCCTTTCTTAGGCCATCCTGGATTAAGGTCGCCAACACTTAATCGCTCATCTTGGCGCCGTCGCTGCCGCGACTCAGCATCACTAATCTCATGCGTTGCTTCGCAACGCGGGAGAATCTACCCAGTGTGGCTGGGTAACGATTCTCCGCTGGCCATGTGAGTCCCGTCCCCCCTTCTTCGTAGCGCAACAATCTGAGCCATAATGCTTAGTGCGATCTCTTCGGGGGTTTCCGCATTGAGTTCGAGGCCCATTGGCGAGGTCACCCGGTCGAGCTTCGTTTTGTCGACGCCTTTGGCTTCCATCTTTTGGCGCGCCTCGGCCCAGCGCTTCTTCGAGCCAATCACTCCGATGTAGGCCGCGGGGCTGTCCAGCAGCGCAGGCAGCCCTTCGATATCGATCTGGGCGTTGCGCGTAGTGAGAGCGATGTACGTTTGAGAGTTGATGTCCAATTTGTTTGGGATTTCGGCAATGGGTATTGGATACACGGATTGCGCGTGCGGTACGTTTTCCTGGGTTGCCATTTCCGGGCGGTCGTCGCTGACCAGCACGCGGTAGCCGAGGAAACCGGCAAGCTGGGCCAGCGCGCGCCCGACGTGACCAGCCCCGATGATCAGGATCGCGGGTTGGGGTTGAATGGGTTCCACAAAGACCTCCACTGTGCCGCCGCAGATGCCCGGGTCGCCGCGGGAAGAGTCGACAAGCGAATATTCCAGTGTGCGCGACTGACCGTCGGCGAGACCGGCAAGCGCCTCGGCGACGACGCGGGCTTCCATCTCGCCGCCGCCGATGGTGCCCTCGATGCTGCCATCGGGGAACACCAGCATTTTGGCGCCCTCACGCCGGGGAACGGAGCCGCTGGTGCGGGTGACGGTGCAGAGAGCGGCGGCCTCGCCGCTAGCTTGCAGCTCGGCGAGGCGGGAGAAGACGGGCATGGGGTAATGATAATGGATCGAGGTCTGGAGGTCGGGAAGTCAGGAGGTCAGGAGGTCAACTGGTCAATGTGCTTGGCGCCGAGCCTGACGGCGGCAACAGCCATCACAGCAAACGTGATCACGAACAAGACACCGCGCCCGACGGCCTCCGGCAGCAGCGCAACTGGCAACAATGGCAGCAGAGCCCAGGGCGCATTAGTGAAGCCAACACGTGCATCGTACGGCGAGCGCCCCTCGAACAGCGGCAGGACGGAACGTAAGGTGCCAGTCAACCGCATTGGGAGCAAAACGGGCGACGAGAAAGACCAACACCAGGGCGGCGATGGAAAGAAAACCGATTTTTACGGATCGATACTTTAGCACGAGCTAATCAGTGTAAGGTAAAAATATTATCCTGCAGCCGTGGGCATCCAGGATGGCGCTCCGATGGCAGCAACCACGCCATTGGTTCCGTGGTCAGGACAATCCAACACTATTTGAGCGCAGCCAATTGGAGAGTTCATTAATAGGAACGTTTCCGCTAGTCACACGAAGGGTTATAGACTCCAAATCATCAGACGAAACGGTGAGCTTCCAGCCGTTGCGGCGCAGGAACAACGCAGCCGATGCGACGCCGGTCCGTTTGTTCCCATCGACAAATGGATGATTGTTAACCAGGGAATGCATCAGCGCCGCCGCCTTTGCGAACAGATCGGGATACTGGTTTCTTCCTTCATAAGTAGATCGCGGTCTCGCCACGGCTGATTCCAACAAGCCGAGATCACGAACGCCATGGCTTCCACCAGTTTCAGAAATTATGCGTGAATGGATGAAAAGTACCTGCTCCGTGGTCAGGAAAATCATTTCCCGGTCAGGGACTCAAGCGCAGGACGATATTCTTCGATGAATTCTTTGACCTGGCGAGCAAATTCTTCGTCCAAACCGTGAGGGATTTGCGAGCCTGCCCGGCGGATGACGATCTCCGAGTTTTCTCGATCCAACTCAACGGAAACATCTGTCCCATCGGCCAGGCCGAGCGGTTCCAGAACTTCGCGCGGAAGCGAAACTACCAGACTATTACCCGTTTTGAAGATTTTTCTCAGCATGCCAGATCTTCTCCTTAGCCGAATAATGTGCTTACAGCGTAAGTATATCATTTAGATCGGTTCAGGTTCGACGCCTGAAAGGCCTTGGGGTCGCTTGTAGGGAAGTGAGTTCGTCTCCGACCGGTGAAAATCTGAATGTGGGACGTTGGATCCCACGCCAATCCCCTTACTTGCAGTATTAGCTTATGGCAAGCCTAGGACGCCTTTTTGCTTCACCGCCCGCCAGACGCGTTCCGGCGTGACCGGGTTCTCCGACAGGTCGGCGCCGCAGGCATCCAGGATGGCGTTGCCCACGGCGGGCGCCACGCCGTCCATGGGGATCTCGGCGACGGCTTTGACGCCGAAGGGGTGCGAGGGCTCGAAGGTTTCCACGAAGATAGTCTCGAGCTCCGGCATTTCGTGGGCGGCGTAGATGTGATAGTCGCGCAGATCGCGTTCGCGCGCTCTACCCTTTTCGTCGTAGACCATTTCTTCGCAGACGGCGTAGCCTAGCGCCTGAGTCATTCCGCCTTCGATCTGGCCGCTGGCGGTGAGCGGATTAACGATGATTCCGGAGTCGACCGCCATCACTAACTTGTCGACGACGACCATGCCGGTTTCGATATCCACTGTGACCTCGGCGAACTGGGCGGCGAAGGGCGGAGGGGCGACAGGCGACACGTAGGAGCCAACGCCCATGATTTGTTCCTGCTGGTCGTGGTGGAGGGAGTCGAGGCCGATCTCGCTGAACGTTACCGAGCGGCCATCGAGGGCGATAGCATGGCTGTCCTCCAAATAGACTTCGCCGGCGTCCACCTCGGGCTCGTCGCCGCGTTTGTTCAGCATCTTTGCGGCGCGAAGGCGGATACGCTCAGCCACTTTGCCGGCGGCATTCACTACCGCGGCGCCGGAAATGTACGTGGTGCTGGAGGCATAGGCGCCTTTGTCAAAGGGCGTGAAATCGGTATCGGAGGAATAGACGATGAGGTTATCCAGCGAGGTGCCCAGCACCTCAGCGGCCATCTGCGCCAGTACGGTGTCGGAGCCGGTGCCCAGGTCCGTGGCGCCCACGAGCAAGTTGAACGAGCCATCGTCGTTCATCTTGATACTGGCGCCACCCATGTCGAGATAAGGAATGGCGGTGCCCTGCATCACCATGGCGATGCCGATGCCTTTACGCAGATGCAGTTTGCCGGGAACTTCCTTCCATTGCACGTTACCGAACTTCTGATCCCAGCCGATGGCGGCGCGCCCCTGGCGCACGCACTCCTCGAGACCGTTGGTCATGATGGTCTCGGGGCTGGGCTCACGGCCTTCACTCCAAGCAGTGCTGAACGGCTGCAGCTCGCCCTGGCGCAGCGCGTTCTTGAGGCGGAATTCGATGGGGTCCAAACCCAGCGCGCGGGCGATGCGTTCCATGTGGCGCTCGACGGGCCAGAAGCCCTGCGGCACGCCGTAGCCGCGGAAGGCGCCCGATGGCGGGGTGTTGGTGTAGACCACGTCGGTGATGAACTGGATGTTGGGCTTTTCGCGATAGGCGCCATCACCAACGTAGAGCGCCATGGCTTTGTGTCCGGTGTTGCCGGCCACGGTGAGCGCGTGGCAACCGTAGGCGCCTGTATCGCTGAGGGCGTACATGGCGTTGGCGGTGATGGTGCCATCGTTCTTCACGCCGGTCTTCATACGCACGCGCATGGGATGGCGCGAGCGGGCAGCGATGAATTCTTCTTCGCGAGTGTATTCGTAGATCACGGGGCGACCGGTGGCGATGGTGAGGTGTGCAGCGACATCCTCGATCATCACCTCCTGTTTGCCGCCGAAACCGCCGCCGATGCGCGGCTTGACCACGCGGATGCGCTTGATGGGCAGGCCAAGTACCGGTGCCATTTGGCGGCGCACGTGGAAGGGAACCTGCGTGCTGGTGCGGATGACGAGGCGATCGTCTTCGTCCCAATAAGTGATTACCACGTGAGGCTCGATGGAGACCTGCTGCACTTTGGGGACGGCATACTCGAACTCGAAGACCTGGTCGGCTTCGGCGAAGCCCTTTTCAACGTCGCCGATGTCGATGTGGATGTGCGCGGCCAGGTTTTTCGTTGGATCTGATTCTTCAAAGTTGACGTATTCAGGCTCGTCGTGGAGCTGCACCGCGCCGGGATTCATCGCTTCGCGCGAGTCGAGGATCGCAGGCAGGACTTCGTATTCGACGTCGATTAGCCCAAGCGCCTGCTCAGCGATCTCCGGCGTCTCCGCGGCCACGAAGGCGGCGCGGTCGCCGACGAAGCGCATCTTGTTGTCCAACGAGAACATATCGAGAGGGCCCGGGATGGGATCGGATTGGCCGGCTGTGGAATACACCACGCGCGGAAGATCCACGTGCGTGAGGACTGCGGCCACGCCGGGCAGCTCGCGCGCCTTGCTGGCATCGATGGATTTGATGCGCGCGTGCGCATGCGGGCTCTTGAGCACTTTGGCGTGTAGCAAGCCGCGTTTCTCGAAATCAGCGGCGAAGGCGGGCTTGCCCTGCACGAGTTTCACCGCGTCGACCTTCACTTCCGGGCGACCAACCTTCTTCCAGGTTTCTGTCTGCGGGGCGATTAACACTTTAGGCAGGACCTGGATGGCGGTTCCGTCGCCCGAGACCAGGTCGCCGTTGCCGCCGGGTTTATCGGCGGCGGGAGGGATGAAGAACTTGTCCAGTTCGCTGGGCGTGAACATGTCGCCGGGCGCGGCTTCACCGCGCATCACGGCGGCAGCGTGCAGGACGGCCTGCACGGGCTTCACGTAGCCCGTGCAGCGGCACAGCACACCGGAGAGCGTTTCGCGGACCTCGGCTTCGGAAGGATTCGGGTTGCGGTCAACCAATTGTTTGGAAGCCAGGATCATGGCGGGCGTGCAGTAGCCGCACTGGATGGCGCCGCTTTCGGCGAACGCCTGCTGCAGCGGATGCAGACCTTCGGTCAGTTTCCAACCGAGCTGAGGATGCGCGCCGACATCTTCAAGCGTCTGGATCTCGTGGCCCTCAGCTTGGGCAGCCAGATGAACACAGGAGTTCAGCAGCTTGCCATCGATGAGCACTGCGCAAGCACCGCACTCGCCGGTCTCGCAGCCATGCTTGGCGGAATAATAGCCTTCTGAACGGAGAGCATTCAGAAGACTGGTACCGGGCGCTGCCTCCTGGTTGCGGAGGTAGCCGTTGACGGAGAGCTCGATTTTCATTTATGCATACCTCAAACCCCTTCCCGCCTGCTGCGCAGGCACTCTCTCGTCGCTGCCCATGGCAGTTCCTCGGGACAGGCTCTTCCCCTTGAAAGGGGAAGGGTTGGGGATGGGGTTATGTTCATCTTAAGCTTCTTCTGCGTTAACACGCAATATTGCTTCAAGACTTCGATCGACATCGCTATCATTTGTTTTCCATGACGAAAAACTAATTCGCATTGCGGCGCGGCCTCGCCAGGTCGTCCCACCTGCCCAGAAGGTGCCGTCTTTCTGCAGCGCGGCGATTACGCGATTGGTGCGCGTTTCGTCGCCAAATGTGACCACAACTTGATTGAGGACTACGTCGTTCAACACTTCAATGTTGGCTTTCCTCAACCCTTCGGCTATTCGCTGCGCCTGCGCGCAGTTGCGCTCGATCATTTCGGCAAGCCCCTGCCTGCCGAGCGATAGCAGCGACGCCCAGACTTCGATGCCGCGGGCGCGGCGCGAGCTCTCGGGTGTGTAATCGTAAGGCTCGTGGGGTTGGATGCGTTTGAGGTAGGCGGCGCGCTGTGAAAAGGTGTCGCCTAAGTGCTGCGGTTCGCGCACAAACACGAAGCCGCAGTCATACGGAACGTTGAGCCATTTATGTGCATCGCAGGCCCAGGAATCCGCCTGGTCGGCTCCCTTGGCCAAATGCGCGAACTTAGGCGAAGCCGTAGCCCACAGGCCGAAGGCGCCGTCCACGTGTACCCATGCACCCGCCGCGCGCGCTGCGGCACATAGTTCCTCGGCGGGGTCAAAGGCGCCGGAATTCACGTTGCCCGCCTGGATGCACAACAGGGTCAGATCGATCAGTTTGAGAAGCGCATCGGCGCGCATGCGGCCTTGCGCGTCCACGGGAACGCGGGTAACACGCTCGCGTCCGAGTCCCGCCATGCCCAAAGCCTTGATCAAACTGGAGTGGACTTCTTCGCCAACGAGGACGTTGATCTCCGGCGCGCCGTAGAGTCCCCTGGCTTCAACATCCCATCCCTTCTTCGCCAAGAGAGCGTGGCGAGCTGCCATGACGCCGCAATAATTCGCCATCGTAGCGCCGGTGACGAGCGCACCATCCGCAGTTTCTGGAAAGCCGAAGACCTCACGAAGCCACCCCAACGAAATCTCCTCGAGCTTTGCGCCGACCGTGGAACTGAGCGGACTGAAGGCGTTCTGGTCCCAGGCGCCTGCCAGCCAATTGGCCGCCAACGCAGCGGGCAGTGAACCGCCGATGACGAAACCGAAATAGCGCGGCCCTGCCGTGGCAACGGTGGCCGGAGAACCGATTTCATCGAGGAGTTTCAAAATGTGTTCGGGAGGGCGACCGGATTCTGGCAGATCGAAGTCGAGTTCTTGCAATCGATCAATATCTTCTTGTGCAGGAAACGCGCGGCGTCCATCGATCTCACGAAGATATTTAACGCCGCGTTCCGCCGCGTTGTGCAATAGGGCATCCACGTTATGCATTGCCTGCAATCTCAGCGACGCCGCGCTGCAGCAGCGCCTTGCCGGCCTCGAGCCGGTATTCAGCGCTCGCCCACTGGTCGCTGGCATGAGTAAGCGCGTTTTCCAGCGCCTCGGATAGCCCGCTGTCGTCGCGGCCATCGAGGGCGAGTGTGGGTGCGGCGCCGAAGCCGCCCACTGCCAGCCGCGTTCGGCCGGAGGGCCAGACGCCAAACGCAATGCAAACGATGGGAAGATCAGCGGGAGTGCGCGAAACGAATTGGTAGCTAAGTTTTGTTTGCGCGCTGATGATGATCTTGGTGATCAACCGACCGCGCAACTTGTCCGCGCGCAGGGCGAGAACTTCGCCATAGCTCAGTTTTTCGTCGCCGGGCTGCGTTTCCAACTTGGCGTCCAACGCCAACATGGCACTTGCGAAGGGCGAGCGACCCTCAGCGGCGACCAGGCTGCCAGCAACCGTAGCTGCCTGGCGCAGATTGTAGGTGGCTTCGTGACGGATGGCGGCAGCCAGTGCTGGCTGGATGCCTTCGGTTTCCAGTAATGATTGCAATGTCGCGGTGGCGCCGAAATGAAGATTTTGGCCTCGCAAGGAGATTTTATTCAGCCCAAGGTTCTGCAAGTCCACGGCGGCCACGGCTTCGGCGGAAGGCGCCGAAAGCACCGTGCCACCGCCTAGGGGGCGCGTCTGCGGGCGCTTGCGGCGAAGGAGCTTGAGAGTTTCCTCGATCGTAGACGGGCGGTGATATTCGGTGATCATGGAACTCTGTTATCAGGATACACCTTCCAGCCCAGTTCCTCCAAATCGCCCCCACCTATTTCCTCGGCGGCAACGAGCAGGGCCTCGCCCTGGGCCAGCAACTCACCATCGGAAGTGAAGATCTTGGCCTCGGCCTCAGCTGTGCGGCCGCGATCCTTGATGAACGAGCCGGTCATATGCAATGGAACCTCGACGGGAACGTGCTTACGAAAGCGGGAGGTGAGCTTGGCCGTGTACATAAACCGATTGTGATCGCCCATCATGTAGACGCGGCTGATCACCTCGTCCAGCAATGAGGAAACGATTCCGCCATGCGCAATCCCCGGATAGCCTTCAAAATGCTTGGGGATAGTGTAATCGCAAGTAACAATGCCTGTTTTGGGATCGCCGTACATTTCAAGCTTCAAACCAATGGGGTTTTCCATTCCGCAAGCAAAGCAGTTGCGCGAGTTAGGGAGTTTTTCCATTTTCATCATGGGTGGATGCTTCGCTCCGCTCAGCATGGCGAGGGCACGGGCGCACTGCCGTGCGCCCCTACGGCTGTGCGAAGGTATCAATCAATAATTTCACATCTCCACCAACGGGATACAGGATAGGACAGGTGGCGCCGCGGTCCAAATATTCTTGAACTTTTGTGCGCGCCTCGTCCGGCGTCCCTGATGCGGTGATGCGATAGATCAATTCCTCGGGAACGAGGTGTTTGGCTTGCTCGATCTGTTCGTGGGCGGCAGGCCAGCCGAGGATAGATTGGATTTGCTTAACTACATCCTCCGAGACGCCAGATGCTTTGGCAATGTGCGGTTGCTGAGCCAAATATTGGCAAAGCAACCCACGAGTGGTGTCGATGGCCTTTTCGCGATCCGGATCAACAGAGCACACGATGAGCTGCGGTCGGTCGATGTCATCCAGTTTGCGACCGGCGCTCCTGGCGCCGGCTTCCAGCTGCTGCATGGCCTCATCGTTGTATTCCGGCGGCACGCAATAATTCAGCACCACCCCGTCGCCGATCTCACCAGCCAGTTCCATCATTTTGCCGCCGGTGGCGCCGATCATGATCGTTACATCGCGCGGCTCGCGGCGGCCATGGACTACATCGAGTTCAATGCCATCGACATGGTGGAATTCACCATGGAAAGTAACGCGCTCCATGTTCAGCAGGCGGCGCAGAACTTCGATTGTCTCACGCATCGCCCGCAGCGGCTTGCGCCGCTCGATGCCCACGTGGCGCGCCAGCGGGTCCCACCATGCGCCTAGCCCGCAGATAATGCGCCCTGGCGCAAGGTCATCGAGAGTCAGGAAGGTTGCGGCCAGCAGGCCGATGTTGCGCGTCCAGTTGTTGATCACCCCTGAACCCACTTTGATGCGCTCGGTAACGGCGGCATAAGCCGCCATGGGAACGATGGCATCGCGAACCAGGCGGGATTCCGCCTGCCACACGGCTTCGAAGCCGCGCTGCTCCGCATAGCGCACATAATCGAGTCCGTCACGCAGGTCATGAGCATCTTGCAAGTAGAGGGCAACGCGTTGGGGCATCACCTTAATCTTAAACCAAATTTGGAAAGCCGCCCAAATTGGGCGTGTGATCAGCTCTGAACTTCGAGGAAGCCCAGGTCTTCGGGAACGTCCACATCCCGGGCTAGCGAGGCTAAATCCAACACAACCAACTTCGCTCCCGCCTTATTCGCATTCTCGCTATGGCGGGCAAAGGAACCCGGGCCGAAATCGTATTCGATGAGTCCCGCTGGATTCACAAAGAGGGCGTTGGTGCCTTCCCGGTGATGGTCCGGAGCGATCACCACTACGGGCGGTTCGCTGCCAGCTTCCAACATGGCGTGAATGTCCTGCGTACTGATCTGCGGCAGGTCAGCGGGGAGAACCAGCACGCTTTCGGCCATGTAGCTCTTTGCAACCACAGTAGCGCGCTTCAGTGCCACATTTAAATGCGGCGCACCATCTTCCTGCAGTGTGCGGGCGCCGTGCTCGCGGGCCAGCGAAAGCGCTTCCGGATCCCGGCTGACCACTAGCACGTCGCCTAGTTCGTCAACCTGCTTCAGGGTGTCGATCGTGCGCAGCAGCATGCGCTGGTTCAGTTCGACGCGATCCTCATCGGATAAGACGGGCGCCAAACGGGATTTGCCGCGGCGCAGCGGTTTCACAGGCACGATGGCCCATAGTGTCATCAGGAGTTCCTTACGCAATACAGGATACGAAATACCTATTGCGTGTTGCGTATTGCGTAATTAAAGCCGGGTTCATTTGGCGAGAAGAGCGGATGCGAATGCGAGGACTTCTTTTGCCAGACGAGCGCGATCGGCGCGATCCTGCATCAACGTGTCGGTCACCAGCGGCATTATACCTAGGGCCTCAATCGCGCTCGATTGCGCGGCGTCCCGGTTGTCTAACAAGAAGCCGCGGAGTAATTTTCCATAATGCTGCGCCACCGCGAGCGCGCTGGGTTCAATGCCCAACTCGCTAAACATTTTCGCTGCGGGTCCCTTCACGGCTTTCCCGCCGATGATCGGCGAAACTGCGATCACGGGTTTCGTCTCCACGGCGGCGCGGATTCCTGGAACTGACAAGATCGGCGCGATGCTCACCCATGGATTGGACGGACAAAAAATTACTGCATCAGCGGTTTTTATCGCCTCCAGCACGCCGGGCGCCGGCTGCGCCGCCTCCGCTCCCTGGAAACGAAAGCCGCGCACACGCGGCTCGCAGGCGCGAGCGACAAAGTATTCCTGGAACGGCAGTTCTCCTTCGCCGGTTTCCACAATCGTGCGCACCGTCTGATCGCTCATCGGCAATAGGGCTGCGTCGACCCCCCACCTGCGGCAGAAATCCGCGGTGATCACACTAAGCGGCTCGCCCGCTTGCAGCCTGCGGGTGCGCTCGAGATGCGTCCCCAAGTCGCGGTCGCCAAGCCAAAACCAGGTTGGGCCGCCAAGCACGCCAACGCTTTTCAGTGCGTTCTCTGTATCGCCAACGCGCCCCCAGCCAGTTTCGGGGTTGGCGAGACCCGCCAGCGTGTAGCAGACGGTGTCGAGATCAGGGCATATCGTCAGGCCGAAATGCTCGAAATCGTCTCCAGTGTTGACCACCACGGTTAGTTCTTTTTTTGGAAGAACTTGAGCAAGCCCATCCGCCATTTTGGCGCCACCCACCCCACCGGCGAATGTGACGACTTTCATTTAGGCGGAGTTGAATACATCAAGAATCGCTTTTCGCGGCCGAGGTTCAGCATCTCGGGCAGGAAATCCCAATAAGATCAAACCTTGCGCCTGCCAAGTCTCCGGCAATTCTAAGGCGCTGGCCACCTCCACGGGAGTAAACAGCGGCGCGCAGATCCACACACCGCCGATACCTTCGGCCTGCGCCGCCAGCAACAGCTGACCGCCTGCCAGCGCCACGCTTTGCACGCCCATGAGGTATTCGCCATGAGTGCGGTTCACATCTTCATATTTATCCAGCACATTGGAATCAAGGCAGAGCAAAATGGCTTCGGGCGCTTCCAGAATCCGATCCCGCGAGCGCCTGAGCTGTGCCGCGATTTCATGTGCATCTTTGCCTTCGGCGCGCAGCGCGCGCTCGAATTCCGCACCCATGGCGCCGGCAAGCGCGTCGCGGCTGGCAAGTGATGCCAATTGCACAAAGCGCCAGGGCTGCCGGTTGTGCGCGTTCGGCGCCCAAGTGGCGGTTTCCAGGATGCGGCTCAAAATTTCGGGCGGAATCGTTTCCGGGCGAAACCTGCGCACCGAGCGGCGGGAGCGCAGCCAGGTGTGCAAGGTTTTGTGGGTTAGCGTTGGGGAGGCCAAACAGTCACCCGCTTGGGTTTCACCTTGTACATCACGCGCAGCGTGCCGGGGCGGAGTTCGAAATCCTTGCCCGTGTACTTGCGGGAAAGCGCGTGAGTGTGCTCCACGGCCCCCTCTTTGGTCATTTCAACTCGGCCGCGGATTTGGACGTATTTGTGCGGATCCTGCGGGTCGGAAATCAGAATGGCCACGCGTGGATTCTTTGATAGATAACGAAATTTTGCCGCTCGATCCACAGTGTTAAAGAGGATGTGCCCCTCCCCGTCCGTGTTGAACCAAACGCAGGTCAGCTGTGGCTGGCCATTGGACATGGCAGTGGCCACATAAGCGAAAGCCTTTGTTTCGTCTTTCAGCAAGTATTGTTGTGATTCAGGAACCATGGAGATCATAAGCTAACTAATATTCCTTATCAAGCGTGTGATTCGGCAGGATTTTGTAGGTCACCCTGACCATGCCCTCGGGAATGTTGTAGTCGTGCCCATGATACTTTCTTGAGAGCGCGTGGATGTGATCCGCAGCCCCTTCCTCTGTGATCTCAACTACCTTGCCTCGGACTTGAAGATAACGATACGGCCGCTTTGGGTCCATAATTGTCATCGCCACCTGGGGGCGTTTGCGTATATTATTATCCTTCACGCGGCCCGTCGCTGAGTTGATCAGAATGTGCTTATCGTCCACGTTAAACCAGACGGGCGTAACCTGGGGCGAGCCGTTGCGCATCACCGTCGCGAGGAATGCGAACGCTTTGGTCTCGTCCGCGAGCAAGTCATTGAATTCTTCTGGGATTCCCTTCATCGTGTCTCCTTTCAATCTTATCGACTCCTACAGAAAGGATGTCTTACCGAAATTCGTCGCGCTCTTTCGGACGCAGAAGCTCATTGAGGCTGCCATCACGCAAGGGATACTGGAAGCCGCGGATGTGAACCGCCGGAATGCCTTCGGCGGCCTGCCCCATGACAGCCGAGGCAGCGGCCGCCAACTCGTCGGCTGCGCCCACAAGTGTGGCCCGCAACTGGCGGCCAAACAGGTCGTCGCGCCCACGTTCGTCAACTAGACCGGGCATTCCGGAAAGCCCGATCGCCACGCCCACCACGCCCTCGCGCCAGGCTCGCCCGTGAGAGTCGATGATCAACACTCCGAGCCGTTGCCCGCTGGTCTCTTCCAAGCGTCGGCGGATAGCCTGGGCGCTGGCATCAGGGTTCTCGGGCAGCAGCAGCACGAAGTCCTCGCCTCCCTCGACATTGGAATGGTCGATGCCGGCATTGGCGCATACAAAGCCCAACCGGTGCTCCACAATGAGCAGATCCTTTCGGGCACGCAAGACCTCGTTGCTTTCCTGGAGGATCAACTCCACAAGCCGGGGATCTCTGTTCACTTTCTCCGCAAGTTCCGTAGCGCGGGCGCCGGGCTTAACGCGTTTCAAATCGATCAATCGCCCCTCTGATTTGGAGACGATCTTTTGCGCCAGCACAATTATGTCGCCATTCTCCAAAACCATGGGTTTTCGGGCCAGCGCGGAAAGGATGAAATCACCAAGGTCATCACCCTCCTCGACCATGGGGATTCCTTCGAGCGGTGTAATGACAAGCGCGTCAGGCGTCAAGTGGGCTTTTTGATACCAGCGACTTTGATCGTGCCGTGGCGACTCTTGTAATACTTGTTCATGGATACCATGAGAGAGGTAAGTCCTTCGATCACAATGGCCTTATCCAGCGACCCTGCGTAATAACCCTGCAACCCTGCATCGCTAACTAATTCCAAAGCGATTTGTGCTGCAGCCTCATTATCACAACAAACCAATACATCGGATTCCAGGGGTTTATCGATATTCTTCCGCAGCGATGCGGCAGGCACCGTCTGGAAGGCGGCCGCAACCCGTACACCACTTCCGAGGAGATCCTGGGCGATACGCGCCGCCGCCGGGGGTGCAGGCGGCGTGAGATCGGGGAACGAAACCCGAGCCGTTGTATCGATGAGGATCTTGCCCTGAACGACATCTCTCACGCTTTGCAGCGCCGCCTGGTGAGCTTCCTGGTCCACGGTGAGAACGCAGACCTCTGCTGATCGGGCAGCGTCGGCATTCTGCATCCCTTCGATACCGCCATTACCCAATTCGGCATTCAGCTCAGCAGCTACGCCTTGAGCCTTCTCCGCTTGCCGCGAGCCAATGATGACGCGATGCCCCGCGTGCGCCCAGCGCAAGGCGAGCGCGGGACCGAGGTCTCCAGTGCCGCCGAGGATGGAGATCGTCTTGGGGTTCATGGGTTTGTGGCGCCAAAGTGCGTATTATGTATTGCGTACTGCGTAAACATGCAGCCGATACGAAATACGTAATACGCAACAGCCTCACATTGTTTCCTGAACATATTTTGCGTACCTCTCCCAAACGGCTGGAGCCACCTCACGCGCTTTAGCCGAGATCTCTTCTTCATCCATCGTTTCCAGCTTTCCGTCCCGCATCAATACACGGCCGTCCACCATCGTCATGGTCACCATGCGTTCCTGGAACCCAAAAATGATGTGCCACGGAAGATTATCAGAAGTCAGCGGTGTGTGCGGGTGATAATCGACAAGGATTAGATCTGCGCGGGCGCCGACGGAAATCTTGCCAATCGGTGCGCCGGGGAAAAATTGTCCAGCCAGCTCGGAGTTATGTTGAACAGCAATTTTTGCCAAATCCGCGCCATTCATCTTGCGCGGGTCGCGATTCCAGGCTTTGTGCAGCAGGTACGCAGACTTCCACTCTGCCCACATATCTTGTGTGAACCCGTCGTTCCCAAGGCAGACCTTCACGCCTGCCGCGGTCAGGGCTTCGATGCCTGCAGCTCCCACCCCGTTGTTCATGTTCGAGCGCGGCTGGTGGGTCACCCAAGTTCCGCTTTCGGCAAGCATTTCAATCTCGGCGGCGTCCACGTGGACGGCGTGCGCTGCTATGGTGCGCGGACCCAGGATGCCATGCTTCGTCAGCCGCGGAACCACGCGCAATTCGCTTTTCGCCAGACTATCTTCCTGGTCCGCTTCGTGTTCAGCGACGTGAATGTGGAAACCCGATTCATCTGGCAACGCAGCGCGGCATTGTTCAAGCGTTTCATCAGACAGTGTCAGGCTGGCATGCAAGCCGAAGGCTCCAGTCAGCCTGCCATCCGCCGGCTTCACTTTGCGAACGCGTTCGATAAAGCGCACATTCTCGCGAATGCCCGCTTTCGCCTTGGCATCCCCATCGCGGTCCGTGACCTCATAGCAGAGCACAGCTCGCAATCCGCTTTCATCCACGGCTTCGCCGATGACGTCGAGCGATCCATCGATGAAATTCGGCGATGCGTGGTGATCGATCAGAGTGGTGGTACCGTTCTTGATGGCATCGACGAAATGGACAACCGCGGAGAGCCGCACGCTTTCCTCATCTAGCGCCTTATCTAACGGCCACCACAGGCGTTTGAGGATTTCAGGGAAATCCTTAGGCGCAGGCCCGGGGATCGCCATCCCGCGGGCGAAGGCGCCGTAGAAGTGCGTATGGGCACAGATGTTGCCGGGCATCAAATACTGGCCGCCAGCGTCCAGCTTTTCAGTCCTTGGATATTTGGCGAGGATCTGCGAACCTGGGCCAAGATCGGATATCAGGCCGTTCTCAATATAAACCGCGTGGCTGCTAAGGACAGAATTTTGTGAACCCCATGTGATGATGTTGGCGTTGTGGATGAGCATGAGTGTGGTGGACGTTAAAAACCCCATCCCCTACCCTTCCCTTTAAAGGGGGAAGGGTGGCCCCGCCAGGCGCGGGAAGGGGTTATATCATTGGATTTCACCTACTGCAGACAGACCCGTCACAAGATTATTTTTTTGCATACAAGACTTTTAGATCTGATTTCACATATTCCCTGATGTAGTGACTTAAGGAGCGCTGGGTAACGAGATCAACATCGACATGCTTTTTGATTCGGAGTAATCTACGAGCAAATCGGGGTCGCTATCTGTTGATTCTTCTCCTCTCGCGTGAGATCCAAAAGGACAAGATACGAAATAGAGTTCTGTTCGCACAGCTCGGTCAGTCTTTGCTTATCGAAATGAAAAGTCATGGGAGGGATTATAACGGCGTGCTAGAGTATCCCCACCGAAGTGGGCAGCTATTCAATTAGAAATCTGCTAAGAGGCCGTCAAAGCAGGTTCGCCAACACTTCGGCTGGGACCTGCGAGCGCATCTCAGGATAGGCTTCGAGGATTCTGGAAATATCGGCTAAATCCTTTTGCCGTTTGCTTCCCCTGCGCTCTTCGTCCTGCGCAGCCCAAACCTTGCCTCGCAGGACGTCTTCCAGATTTGCAACAGGTATTGCAATACCTAAAACATCCCTTTTTTCGGCTTGATCGACAAATTCCGAATACCTTTTGTCCGTCTGGATCTGAACGCGCAGGTCAGAGCCAGGAAGGACTATATTGATGCTATGCGGGTAACGCTCAGTGCGATATTTCCTCGCCAGCAAACCTTCTATTTCCTCGAGGTGCTCAGCCGCCACAGCCAGATCGAGGTCAAGACTGACAAGCGGCTCGACGTAAGCGTTCACCGCCTGCCCCCCAACGACACAATACCGCACGCCGTGTTCATCCAGAAACGCAAGGATGGTTTCTAATTGCGCTTCTTCATCCATGATAATCGTCTTCCAAAACGCAAGCGCCTGCATCGTTTCCTCGCACGGCGAAATCATACCATTGCGCTGTCTCCGCACCTCTGCGGGAGGTCAGGCTATTGCGTTACGATGAGTGATTGACTGTTTATAATGCCAACGTGGTTTCCGAAATCATTATCGAAGAATTTCACAGCCAATCACTCGAAGGCAATCCGCTTGACGATCCCGCAACCCGCAGGGTGCCGGTTTACTTGCCAGCAGAAAACGACGCCAGCGCCCGGTATCCAACCTTGTACCTGCTGCCCTCCTTCGGCAACCGCGGGCTAAAATTCCTCAACGACGATCTTTGGGAGGAGAACATCCAGCAGCGCCTGGACCGCCTCATCGCCGCGGGCAGCGTGCGCCCGATGATCGTGGTGATGCCGGATGCCAGCACGCGATATGGCGGCTCGCAATACGTGAATTCATCGGCTACAGGTAACTATGAAGACCACATCCTCGAACTGGTTGCTTACATCGATGGCAAGTACCAAACGCGGGCTGAGCCGGGCTTCCGCGCCGTCGCCGGGCATTCTTCCGGCGGCTTCGGCGCGCTGTGGCTCGGCATGCGCCACCCGGACGTGTTTGGCCTGGTCGCAGACCACAGCGGCGACAAATACTTCGAAATGGAATTCAAGCCCTGGTTTGGCGAGCTATTGCGCTATTACGAGCGAGTCGGCGATGAGGGGCTGCGCGCCTTATTGCAAGACCCCAGGGCCGCGCTACGCGCCGGCGCCCCGCACGAAGTGCTCTCACAGCTGGCGACAGCCGCGGCATATTCTCCAAATCCAAAGTCGTCTTTTGGGTTTGACTTGCCCGTTGATTTGAAAACCGGCGAGCACAAACCCGATGTTTGGGAGCGCTGGCTTGAATTCGATCCGCTGCTGATCGTCGAGCGCCACGCGGATGCGCTGCGTGCGCTGCGGTTGCTGTACCTCGATTGCGCCAAAGGCGATGAGTATAATTTGCTCTACGGGGCGCGGTTGCTGACGGAGAAACTGCGCAAGCTGAACATCCCCTTCCATTACGAAGAGTACGAAGGCACCCACCGTTATATGAGGCACCGCTACGACGTATCTTTCGCGGCCCTTTCTGCCGCGATGGCAGACTGAAAGGACACTCTCATGGCAGACGCTCGCACTACGGCATTGCAATACGCAAAGGACAACCGCGCCAATTTTCTCAGTGAGGTCGGCGAACTGGTGGCCATTCCATCCGTTTCCGCCGATTCCGCGCACAAGCAGGATATTCTGCGCGCCGCAAGTTGGCTCGAAGCAAAACTGAAATCCCTTGGCTTCGAGAACGTCAAGAGCATGGACACCGGCGGAAATCCGATCGTGTATGGCGATTGGATGAAAGCCGGCCCAAATGCGCCAACTATGCTCGTTTATGGACACTACGATGTGCAGCCCGAAGATCCATTGGAACTTTGGGAAAGCAAGCCATTTGAAACCGTTCAAAAGGGCGAGTATCTGGTAGGTCGCGGCACTTCGGACATGAAGGGCCAAGTGATTGCCAGCATCGCCGCAGTCGAATCTGCTTTGCATGCGGGCGACGTGCCTGTGAATATCAAATGGATGATCGAAGGCGAAGAAGAGATGGGCTCCGGCAGCATGGAGGGGTTCATCAAAGAAAACGCAAAGACTTTTGCGTGTGATTTCGCGCTCAACCCAGACGCAGGCATGCTGGCGGCTGATCAGCCAACGCTGACCTACGGCTTGCGCGGCCTGGCCTATTTCGAGATTCACCTGACCGGCCCGGACAAGGACTTACATTCAGGCTACTTTGGCGGCGCGGTGCGCAACCCTGCCAACGAACTGGCCCGGCTGATCGCAGGTATGCACGATGACGAGAACCGCGTCACGCTGCCCGGTTTCTACGACAGCGTGCGCGACCTGGACGACGAAGAACGCGCCGAATTCAAGCGCGTGCCGCACACCAGCGATGCAGACTACGCCCGGGAAGCCGGGGTTAGCGGGCTCTGGGGCGAAGAAGGCTACACTGCTTTCGAACGCGCCACCTCTCGTCCCACGCTGGAAGTGAACGGCATTCTCACCGGCTACACAGGCGAAGGGCCCAAGACCGTGCTGCCGTCAAAGGCGATGGCCAAAGTTTCCTGCCGCCTGGTAGCGGATCAGTCGCCCAAAGAGGTGGAGCAACAAATGATCGCCTACATGAAGGAAAATTGCCATCCCGCGGTGAAATGGGAAGTGAAAATGATCTCCGATGGCGATGCGGTAATCTCCAAACGGGATTCGCGTGAAATGCAAGCGATGAGCAAGGCCCTTGAAACCCTTTGGGGCAAAAAGACAATTTTCCGCCGTGAGGGCGGCACGATATCGGCGGTGGCTTATATGCAAAATGTCCTGGGGGCAGAATGCGTGAACACCGGCTTCGGGCTGCCAGATGACCTCATCCACTCTCCGAACGAACATATGCACCTGCCCACGTGGGAGAAGGGCATCGACGCGCTGATCCATTTTATTTACAACATCGGCGAAAGTTAGTGCCCCGCAAGCAAGGCGTTCCGCTGTATGGCGGGCAGGCGGTGATCGAAGGGGTGATGATGCGCGGGCGGCATTACATGGCCATGGCGATGCGCAAACCGAGCGGAAAGATCACCATCTACAGGGAGAAACTCAGCCCGATATACAGCAGCCTCTGGGTGCGCATTCCCTTCGTCCGCGGGCTGGTGCTGCTGTGGGACTCACTGGCGCTCGGATCGCGGGCACTGACAATTTCGGCCAACGCGCAGGTTACGAAAAAGGAGGAAAAACTCAGCGGAGCCTCCCTGGCCCTGACCATGGTCGTTTCCCTTTCCCTTGCAATCGGATTGTTCTTTATCGCGCCTGCAGGGATAAGTCATTTGATAGAGGGTTTCTTGAATCTCTCCCCAACTATCGGGAACCTTCTCGAAGGCGTTATCCGCTTGTCAATCCTGATCGGCTATCTGGTCGCCATCGGGCGGCTTAAGGAGATCAAACGCGTCTTCGGATACCACGGCGCCGAACATAAAACCATCAACGCCTTCGAGTCCGCGGCGAAGCTCAGGCCAGAGGTTGTTCGCAAATATCCCATCGAACACCCGCGCTGTGGCACGGCGTTCCTGCTTACCGTTGTCCTGTTCTCGGTTCTGCTCTTCGCGCTCATCGGCCCGATGCCGTTGCTACAGCGTATAGCACTGCGCGTGGCCCTGATCCCGCTTCTGGCAAGCGTCGCTTACGAGTATTTGCGCTTCACGGCGCGTTATTTTCACGTTCCATTGGTTCGCGTGCTGGTTGCCCCCAACCTGGCGATGCAGCGCCTCACTACGCGCCCGCCAGACAAGCGCATGCTGGAGGTCGGCATCGCCGCGTTCAACGCCATGCGGCGACTCGAGAGAAAAGCAGAAAAAGTAGCCGCTTAGCCTCCTCTCATACCCCTTTCTCCCTCAGAAAGATAGAATTTTTCACCATGCTCATGAGACCGAGGAAGCATTTCCGCTTACTTTTCGCTATCCCCGTGTTGATCGGGTTGGCTTGTGACCTGGCCGGAATTCCCTCAACGAGAATCCAGCTCGGCCAACCGCCAGCCGAGCAGCGGCAGCTTTTTCAGGGCATCACCTACGAACGCATTGTTCGCCGGGATCCGCGCCCCATGGTGATCCACATCGTCACTGTTGACCTCAGAGAAGAAGGCGTCGGCACGTTCGTCACCCCTGGCGACCCTGAAGCTTCCCGTCCGCTTGCGGCGACAACGACATCAGAATTCCTTAAAAGGAACAACCTTCAAATCGCCATCAACGGGGATGCCTTTACACCATGGTATGACCTTGGTCTGCTGGGGTATGCGCCAAAAGATGGCGACCGCGTGACGCCAATTGGCTACGCTGCCTCGCAAGGGACAGCCTATGGCGAGCGGATCGATGGACACCCCACCTTATACATCTATAAAAGTAATCGATCCAGCATCAACGCCTACGAAGGCCGGTTGCACAACGCGATCTCTGGATATCAATTGCTGCTTTGGCGTGGCAGCATTTCTCAGGTACTGGACAATTCCGTTGCCGACCCGCGCACTGCAGTAGGCATCAATCAATCCGGCCGCGTTTTGATCCTGGTGGTTGTCGATGGGCGCCAGCCTGGCTACAGCGAGGGTGCAACGCTGGCGGAACTCGCCCAGATCCTGCTGGATCATGGCGCTGTTTCTGCGATGAACCTGGATGGCGGCGGCTCTTCGACGCTGGTCATCCAGGGAGAAAACGGCAAACCTGAAATCCTGAATTCCCCCATCCACCAGGGAATCCCTGGTAACGAGCGCCCAGTAGGCAATCATTTGGGCTTCACTGCAAAATAAACAAGCGGTTTCCACTGACCCTTCGTTAATTCAGTGTAAGCTCCACGAAGAGTGATCCGACTTTCAAAGTAACAGTAAAATGAAGGGGGTTTATGGAGATGATCTTAGATTCGTATCGGCGCCAGATAACGATTTCCCAATCCCCTCTTGTCAAATTATCGCTCATAGATATCCAGCCGACCAGGGCCGAGCGAACCTTGGTTTTCCTGCACGGCTTTGGCGGCCAGGCGACTGACTGGCGCGACTATTTACGTCATTTCGCCCCAAGGAACCGAGTCGTTGCGCTGGATTTGCGCGGACACGGGAAATCGGACAAGCAATTGTTTATCCCGGCCTTCGAGCCCGAATATGGCGATTGGTCTCGCGCACGGCACAACCGGGATGCCGCCGCGCCAATGAGCCTCACGGGTATAGGTCATTACTACGATGTGGCGGAGGGAATCAGAGGCTCACCAAAAGCGCAACAGCATAAAATCGTTTACACGATGGATTTATTTGTCGATGAACTCCAAAAAATCCTGACGAGCATCAATATCGGAGCTCCATTTTTTCTGATTGGCCACTCCCTTGGCGGCCCAATTGCAGCCACATATGCTTCTCGAAGTCCAGAGGATGTTGAAAAATTGGTTCTTATTAACACACCAAACAAGTTTCAGCTGAAATCTCGTTTTCACTCCCTTTTCAATTTGCATCACTGGCAGTTTGCCCTGGTTGCGCCTTTTGTCATTTCAGGTTCGTCCGCAGCAATCTTGCAGAATATCTACATTTACGCATTGAGGGATTGGGAAGGAAGCCAATCTTTACAAGGACTGCAGGTCCCTATTCTCTCAATCCAGACAGAGGATAGATTCTTTACAAGTTATCGAGTAAAACGCGAAAATGTTAGTGCGTCTAAAAGAAGCATAGAAACGCAAATCACCGGATTCGTTGCCAGATAAAATACCGCCATGCTCCCCAATCTCCACCGCGCCCGGTGGCGCATAATCCACCATGAACCAGCTCGCGGCGCCTGGAACATGGCGATCGACGAAGCCATCCTCGAAGGTGTTCAGCGAAGAGAGTCTCCGCCCACCCTGCGGCTGTATGCCTGGGAACCAGCATGCCTCTCGCTGGGCTTCGCCCAGACCGTAAAGGATGTCAATCTGGATGCGTTGCATTCCCACGGTTGGGAGATGGTGCGCAGGCTCACCGGCGGGCGCGCCATCCTGCACACCGACGAACTCACCTACTCGGTGATCGGACCCACCGAAGAACCGCGCCTGGTTGGCGGCGTGATCGAAAGCTACCAGCGATTATCAAAAGCCATGCTTCACGCGTTGGAACTGCTCAGCCTTCCGGTGATACATCAGGGTCCAAATGGGCATCACTCACGGATGGAAAATAATCCTGTTTGTTTTGAAGTGCCTTCGGATTACGAGATCACATTAGGCGGCAAAAAATTAGTGGGCAGCGCCCAGGCGCGGCGCAAAGGCGGCGTGCTGCAGCACGGCAGCCTACCGCTTCACGGGGACATTGCCCGCATCACGCAAACCTTGCAATTCGAAAGCGAAGCCAAGAGGAACGAGGCTGCCGATCGCGTCCGCGCTCATGCAGCAACCGTAGAAGAAGGCCTAAAACGCCGCGTCGATTGGGACGAGGCAGCCGCAGCCTTCGCCCAGGGATTTGCCGAAACACTGAATATTGAATTTGTAGCGGGGGACCTAACGACAGACGAGATCACAACGGCCGAGCGCCTGGATGCGGAGCGCTATGCCCACGAGCGCTGGACGGAGCGAGTGTAGCCCACCAAAAATCCCCAATATCAATCCATCCGCTTACAGTTTCGGAAGAATAATTGACGCGAGGCGCGAACCGGGGGTAAGATCATGCGGACGTTTTGGGTACTACCTATACAGGAAAGTGATGGAGCGATGAAGACACAATTTCGATTTTTTCTAATATTAGCAGTCGTTTTCATAAGCTTCGTACCCATCTTTGATTCTAATGCAGCGCCCAATGTGGGGCCCTGGGGATCCACCCGGCTTTCCGGAGCTTGCAAAGCAAGCCATAGCATTTGCCTCGATTCGAAAGAATGGCGGTCATGAAACAACCCTCATTCCCGTGCTGGTCGAGGCAGTCAGGACCGGGGATGGCTCCTATCGTGTGGTTTACGAAGTTGGAATTTCCGCAACCCTTTTGAGTGGCGAGGCGAACGATTCGCCCCTCGGAAGGTTCAGCTTAATTCCAACGTCAGCAAGGGCAGACAGCGACAGTAAGAACAGGTGCGATTCAACTGTTTCGGTT
>JBOGUK010000170.1:0-5074 GCA_050695915.1 Anaerolineales bacterium | reverse complement strand
ATTGACCCCTCGTTTAACGCGAGCGTTAGTATTGCGCCCAGTACCGGTCCTACACATGGCGCCCAGCCCGCGGAAAAAAATATGCCCATCATGACTGAGGACAGGTAAGTTCCCCCACCCATTGTTTTAGATTGCGCCCTGATGTCGTAGTCCAGGAAAGGTATATGAAGGATTCCTGTAAGATGCAAACCAAACACGATCACAACGGCGCCACCCACCCTGCTCAACCACCAGGAAAGGTCAAACAACAGAGCGCCTAATCCTGAAGATAGAAGCCCTAGGCCGATAAAAATGATGCTGAACCCAGCGACGAAGGCGAGTCCGTGGCTAAAGGTGCGCCAGGTAGAAGATCCTCCCGCTTGCGTGGCGCCCGCCCCTCTGCCGCCGAGGTAACTTACGTAAGCCGGGACCAGGGCAAGTACGCAGGGTGAAAGGAAAGATGCAAGGCCGGCAAAAAATGCAAGACCCAGCGAGGGGATTGAACCAGGCATGTTTATATGAAGATTAAACTTCGACTACTCTTACCCTTGTGCCCGCGAACTGGTCGCTCGCGCTCAACTGCCGGGTACCAGGATAATAGGGTACTTCGGGGTTCGACCAGCGGAAAACGAACCGTGCGTCTTCAGGGGAAGCATTTACGCACCCTGCCGACGTGCGTTCGCCGAAATTGTTGTGCCAGTAGGTTGAGTGCACCGCGATGCCGCCAGTGGCGATAAAAGTTGCCCAGCTGATACCGCTCAGATCGTATCCCCCACCGGTGGACCCGCCTTCCATATGTATCGAGAAATATTTCATAAACACTTGGAGGTTATCTCCAACCGGAGTCTTGCGGCCCTCACCATAGTCCCCAGTGGAAACTCGACAAAAGTGCACTTCACGCCCCGCCTCGACACAAGAGAGGGTTTGGCGGGAAATATTTACGATGAGGAGTTTGTCATCGACTTCGGGCGATATCGGAGTCACATCTTGGGGATTGATTGGCTTAAAGGCTTCAGCCGGGGCCCAGAACTCATCCCCGCGGGCGCCGTGCAATTCGCGGACGTGATACTCTGTGCCTTGGTCGCCTGCGCGCAAGCCGTCCACCCAGAACACTTGCCGGTAATAGAAGCGAATGGGCTGGAAGTTTTCAACCAGATATTGAATACGGAAACCGCGCGCTGGCGGATTAGCCAACACGACATCCACATAGGGCACGGTGACTTCCATCCACAAGCCCGGCCCGCTGCCGTAATCGGGGATCGACTCAAGGGGTTCATTGGGCAGATTCATCACTGGTTGGACGAGAGGCGCCCAGATGTAACCCTGAGGCGTCTCAACCCAACGTTGATTGCGATATTCTGTATAGCCCACAACTTCGCGCAGCCATTCCACCACTGTATCGCCAGGTAGGCGACCTGCATCTGGCGCCTGGCTGCTGGGGCGTGTGCGCAAATTGGCGCCACCCTCGTCCGTAACGCGGCCAAGTCTCGACCCAAGCGGAAAATCGCTTTGGGGGCGCAGGAAACGGGGCTGAAGGCCCGGCAACGCCAGGGCGCTGAAGCTAAGCCCGCTCAGTTTCAAGAATTCTCTGCGCGAAAGTTGACGTTTGGACTTCATAACAGCTGCTGACTAATTCTACCGTGGCGTCATGAGCATGGGATGAAATACCCCCTAACCCTTCGGCACAAAACTGCGCAGCCGCAAACTATTGCCTATCACAAAAATATCGCTGAAGGCCATCGCGCCCGCAGATAGTATTGGGCTGAGAAATCCCAGCGCAGCAGCCGGGATTAAGAGTACATTGTAGAAGAATGCCCAGAACAGATTCTGTTTGATCGATCGTAGCGTTCGCCTCGCCAGCGAAAGCGCCCGCGGAACACCGCGCAAATCGCCGGTGATAAGAACCACTGGCGCCGCCGCCATGGCCACATCGGTACCCGTGCCGATGGCGATACCTAGATCCGCTTGCGCCAGCGCAGGCGCATCATTGATCCCATCACCCACCATTGCCACAGTTTCGCCTTGCTCCTGCAGCTTTCGTACTTCAGCGACTTTCTGCTCGGGCAGAACCTCAGCAACAAAATAATCAAGCTTAAGGGATTTGGCGATCGCCTCCGCAACGCGTTGGTTATCGCCGGTGACCATCCCAACCTTTAAGCCTAGCTTGTGCAAAGCGCGAACGGCCTCCGCAGAATGCTCTTTAAGCGTATCCGCGATGCCAAACAGCCCACGGAGGTCATTGTCAATCGCCACGAGCACTGCAGTCTTGCCTTCAGATTGCAAGCGCTCTACCTCTGGCCCCAGGCCGTCTAATCCAATACCTAGTTCGTTGAACCAGCGGAGATTCCCAACCCGTACCTGTTTCTCGCCTATTGCTGCCGAAACGCCTCTTCCGGTTTGCGCCTCAAACGCGGCCGGAACAGTCAAAGGGATCTTGCGGGCATTGGCCTCCGCGACAATGGCTTCGCCCAGAGGATGTTCACTGGCATCTTCGACGCTGGCTGCATACTGCAGCAACTCCATCTTGTCCATTGCAGGGTTCGCAAGCAAAATGTCCGTCACAGCTGGTTGCCCGCGGGTCAGCGTGCCGGTCTTATCCAAAAGGACGATGCTAATGTCGGAAGCTTTTTCGAGCGCCTGTCCGGATTTGATCAGGATGCCCATTTCGGCGCCTCGTCCGGTACCCACCATCACGGCCGTCGGAGTAGCCAGACCCATTGCGCAAGGGCAGGCGATCAGCAGCACGGCAACCGAATTGATCATCGCGCGGGTGAAGGCGGCATTCGCTGCTGATGAAGAAACTGGAATCAGAAAGAACCAAACCGCGAAAGTGATGGCGGCGATCGCCAAAACTGCAGGAACGAACACAGCAGAGACCCGATCGCCGAGTTTCTGGATAGGCGCTTTACTGGCCTGAGCCTCCTCAACCAGCCTGATGATCTGAGCCAGGGCGGTAGCCTTTCCCACTTTAGTTGCCTCGAAAACCAGACGGCCCTGTTTGTTGAGGGTGGACCCGATCACCTCATCCCCCACCTCCTTCTCCACTGGCATCGATTCGCCCGTAAGCATGGATTCATCCGCGGAGCTCTGCCCAGCAATAATGACACCGTCCACAGGGAAAATCTCACCTGGCCGCATGACCACTGTATCGCCGACTTCGACATCCCCGCTGGCAATCTCAATCTCTTTGCCCTCGCGAAGCACACGCGCCTTCTTGGGGCGCAGCCCCATCAGCTTACGGATGGCTTCACCGGTGCGTCCTTTTGCCTTGGATTCCAGATACTTCCCGACACGAATTAGTGTGATGATCGCGGCTGCGGTTTCAAAATACCCATGTCCGGGGAACAATCCAAGCAAGGCAGCCACCGAGTAGAAATAAGCTGCAGACGAACCCATGGCAACCAGAACATCCATGTTTGCAGCGCCATTGCGGAGCGACTTATACCCACTGATGTAATAGCTCAAGCCAACGTAAAACTGCACTGGAGTAGCGAGGGCGAAAAATAGCCACTCCAACCGGGGAGACATGGCGAGAAGCATTGGCAAGAAGCCAAGGTCCCTGGCCATCGAAAGCAGAAAAAGGGGCAAAGTAAAAATTACCCCGGTCCACATCAGCCTGGCTTGCCTCTTGGTCTCCTGCCTGTGCAACCCGGCTTCGGTGTCCTCCGCCTCCCCCCCGACCTCGATCGCTTCAAACCCTTCTGCCTGGATGCGGCGGCGAAAATCGAGTTGGCTCGCTATCGTGGGGACGTAAAGAATACGAGCACGCTCAGTGGCCAAATTCACCTGGGCATCCAGCACACCATCAATGGCGCGCAGCGATTTTTCAAGCCGGGCCGTCGAGTTGCTATCAGATAATCCTTCAACCGGAATCTCGGCTGTAGCGCTCGCTACGTTGTAGCCCGCGCGCCGGATGCGCTCGAGCATGGCCGCCAGCGTTGCCTGAGCCGGATCGAAATCCACGGCAGCTCTCTCACTGGAAAGGTTCACGTGGGCGCTGGCGACGCCCGGGACCTTCTTGAGGTTACGCTCAACAGTGGAGACACAGTTGGCGCAGGTCATCCCGGTGATAGGCAGGCTGTATTGTTTTGTTTCAGTATAGGTGCCCATTTGTTAAGACGTGCAGCTCACTGACCCAAACGAGCAAAACACAAGCAATCGCCAGGTTTGGCGCATCATCTCGCTGCAATTTTTGCATTGCCCTTGCAGAAAAGGCATCATGCCAAATTCTCTTTGGCGCGGCCCTTGATCTTTTCAGGGTCCGCCACCACGCGGCCGCCGCGGACGGTCGCGCCGATCACCAGGCCGGCGCTAACGAGGACTATGTTCTTGAAAATGTACTGCCCTTCGAGCGTGGGAGCAAACGGGAAAACGTTGAACACCTGATTTGGGAAAAAGAAGATCGGGGTGATTGTCCCCAGCATCTGCAGCCAAAGCAGGAGCAAAGTCAGGCGCAGATAAAGGCCGAAGATCAATCCGATCCCAATCAAGCTTTCCCAGGTTGCCAAAATAAAAACGGCTGTAGAGGCGGGAACCAGTCCGAAGGTGAGCCGCGCGATGGTATTGGCGGCCAGGTCTTCCGCCGGGCTTAGTCCTGGGAAGAACTTGAGCGCGCCAAACCACAGGAACACGATGCCCAAGCTCAAACGCAGCAAGAGGATGCCATAACGCGCCATCCAGGCCGTTAACGCAGCGTCTATGCGGTCAAACAGATTGCGAATGGTTTTCATATTCCGAGCTTCACGTTGCGCAACAACTGTGCATTAATGGCGACGATCACCGTGCTGGCAGACATCAGCAGTGCACCAAGCGCTGGAGACAGCAGGATTCCTGCCGACGCCAGCACGCCAGCTGCAAGCGGGATGGCAATCACGTTGTAGCCTGTGGCCCAGATCAGATTCTGGATCATCTTGCCGTAGCTGGCGCGACTCAATTCAAAGACCTTCAGTACGTCTTCTGGATTGCTGTTCACCAGAATGATGCCGGCCGATTCCACGGCAACATCGGTGCCGCTGCCGATGGCAATGCCCACGTCCGCGCGCGCGAGCGCGGGAGCATCGTTGATGCCATCGCCAACCATGGCGACGCGCTTGCC
>JBOGUK010000169.1:0-7675 GCA_050695915.1 Anaerolineales bacterium | reverse complement strand
GGTTTGTGCAACAGTGACCGTATACTTCACCTTAATTGGCGATCACGGATGGTATCAAAAGACCACCACAAGGTGGACCCGAAATGATTCAACGGTCACTTGGTCAAATGCAAGGCTCGGGGCATATTGCTTTGCTCCCTGGTACAACGGAGGAGGAAGATGCGAACAGCAGCAATTTAAGACTATTGGTGTCCCTACGAGTGGGACCACCTATACTCTCACACCCTCGTTCGCGGGGTCCTCAAACCAAGTCTACATAGGTGCGCTAGGTGCAATCGACGGTGATCAAAGGGTTACTTTGAAGCGCGGCTCCACCACTTGGACCTTCACATTTTGCGTGACCTATGGCTCGGGAGCTTTCAATGAGTGCTACTAGGAGGGTTACCCGCTCAAGTTCCGCTTTTTCCGTGAGCGAGAGGCTAATGAAAGTCCTTGGGAAAGTTGGGATTGCTCTGGCAATTGCGATTTTATCGATTATCGGCGACATAGCTTACAGCAACGCCGCGAGAATCGGTGGACAAACCCTTGACCTTGGTTTGGTTATCACACTCAGACCTATCATTTTGTTTGCATTCTATATTGTTATACTGATCTTCGCAATCAACCTTTTGACCGCAAAAGAAAGGAATCTCCCGCTTTCAATTTTCTTCATACTGTTTGGTCTATTTGTGGTTTGGATGTCTGGTTTTGCCATGTGGTTTCCACATTTCCCTAGAACTCCTGTCTTGTCAGAATTGACAGAGATTTCCAGCACGGCGTTCCAGTCAATTATTGGCCTGACTCTCAGCACTGGCGTTTTCTTCACGGTAATCGGCTTTTTACGGTTACTCCGAAATACCTATTCACCCGGCAACTAAATGGTTAAGCACTCTGCCGATCCTTGATGGGCGGCGCTGAAACTCAGCATATAACAACCCCTGCAAGCTGATGCAGACATTCCCGTTGATACTGGAGACATCCTATTTCTCGCCGCAAAAGGGGAGCAGGCGGAGGAGAACACTACTCCTCGAAAATGACATCCGGGAACCCCAGCTGCAGGAAAAACCGATACAAAAAGTTCTTGGCGTTTAGTTGCGCCTGCTCCAGGATCCCATCTTCCACCGCCGATTTCAGGATCTCTTCCTCCGCGGCGCGGCGGGCAGCGGTTTCCAGGTTCACGTCGCCGCGGGTGAGAAAGCCCAGGCGGCGGTCGTAGACATACGATTTGTCATTGTTCAGGGTAGCAATGAAAACTTCTGCCTCAGGCAGCCGCACGTAAAGCACGCCGTCTTCCACGCGCATGTCCGCAGGCTCCAATTTTTCCAGATCGACCCCGGCGATCACCGTACCGTGAGCAACCAAGAGCAGCCGGTCCCCGACCAGGAAGCCAAACAATCCCTGGCGCGTTTCAGCCGTGATCACCTTTTCCACCGAGTACTGGATCGTCTCCAGGCGCGCCAGGCTGCGCACCTGGTGAATGATGGTGACCGGATCGGGAATAATGGTAGGCGTGGGATTCAGCGCGTTGGCCACTTCGGTGCCGACCGAATTGGCCAACTGCCGAACCGGGCTCAGCCCGGCTTCGGTAGTATCCCGCACAGTGGCCACAACTTGATACATGGCAAAACCTACAATGGTGATGACAATGAGCAAAGCAATCGTCGGCAGCCAGGGTCTGACTTTTTCCATTGCGGAGATTATACTTGTCGCAGCTTTTCATTGGATTCCACCATGAAAGTAGCGGTTTTAAAAATGCATGTGCAATTCCCGGGTTCGGATTCGCTGAAGGCCAAGCGCCGCAGGCTGAAACCGTTCCTGGCGCGGCTGCAGAAGGAATTCAATGTGTCGGCCGCAGAGGTCGATTACCAAGATCGCTGGGAGGATGCCCTGGTGGCCTGCGCTCTGGTGAGCAACGCCAATGGTCACGCGGAGCAGTTTCTGCAAAAGTTGGTTCGATGGGTGGACAGGAACTGGCGCGATGTCCAACTGGTGGAAGAGGAGATCGAGATCCTGCAATGAGTGCCAAAAAAGGCTGCTGCCCGCAATGCGAAGGCATCGAGCTGACCTTCAACGAGGAGAACGCCGATAACGACGTGCGCGTCTATCGCGCCGAAGGGCCCGAGGAAACCACCCAGTGGTTGATCGACGAACTGAAGAACCAAGGTATCGAAGGCCTTACCCTGATGGATATCGGCGGCGGCATCGGCATGATCCAGCACGCATTGCTGAAGAGCGGCGCGGCGCACGCCGTGCACGTGGATGCCTCGTCCGCCTATATCGAAGCCGCGCAGCGCGAGGCGAAGCGCCGCAAACTGGGCGACAAGATCGAATGGCATCACGGCAACTTCGTGGACCTGGCGCCTAGCCTTTCTCCCGCCGATATCGTTACACTCGACAAAGTGATCTGCTGTTTCGACGATATGCCGGCCTTAGTGCGCGCTTCAGCGAAGTTAGCCAAACGCTTCTACGCCGTCGTCTATCCTCGCGACATTTGGTGGTTCCGGCTTGCTTCCAGGGTAATGAACTTCTTCCAGGTTCTTTTTAGGAACCCATATCGCATGTTCGTACATCCCGCCGAAAAAGTGGAACGCCTGATCAAACGCGCCGGATTGAGGCGCACCTTTTACCGCACGAATTGGCTGTGGCAGGTGGCGGTGTATTCCCGAGCGTAAAAATCCCCCGAAAACTTCGGGGGATTTTTGTTAGCCTGCGCTCGATGCCGAGCCACCCGTCTGTAGGCCGGGCCCTACTGCGATCACCTTGGCGGTCAGCGTGCCATCGTCAATCTGCTCGAAAAGCACCAGCACGTGGTCCCCAACCTCTATGTCTTCCAATCCATCCACCTCGTTTTCGCGGCTGAGGAACTCGGTTTCGGCTGTCACGTTGAACGTGAAAGTCATCCCGCGGCGGTTTTCGATGGTGAGCGAACTGTTGCCCACAGAGGTGACTTCGCCGCCCATGCGGGTGCCAAGCGGAATGTCATTCTCGCTGGCAATGGCTCGAGCCACCAAGCTGCCTTCACCGCTGCGATGCCCGGCGACGCCGATGATCATGCCCACCTCAAGATCATCGAAGCTTTCCAGTGCGCCGAGATACGAAGTGAACTCCGTTACTTCGACAGTGATCTCAGCGCCAGTGCGGCCCTCAATGGTGAACTCATTTTCACCGATCTCGATGATCTCACCCAGGATGTGATGGGGCCGGTTTAGGCCGCGCCCCGGGCCGCCACGCGGACCGGGCGGATTGGGTGGATCCAGCGCAGGATCCTGATTCGGTGCAGCAACAGCAACTCCCGCAACCGACGCCAGTGATCCCACAGCCAGCAACGCCGCCAACCAAAATCTTTTCGACATAGTTACCTCCTTAAAACGGTAATGTCGGCTATAAGTTAGCGGGGCGGGATTATGAAAAAGCAACGAGGCTGTAAAAAGCATGTAAGAAAATAAAACTGCCCCATGAAAAGGAGCGACAATCGGCGTTTACAGGTTGTCCCTATATGGATATACTGCTTGAGATTCTGGAGGCGCCATGAAGACAAGCGTTGTTCTGTGGATCATCGGGCTAGCTTTAATCGTAGCTGCGGTGTTTTTCTACCGGCGGGCTGCGGATTTCCGCGAAAGCGCAGTATTGACAACAAGCACCATCGTTGGTTTCACCCAGCAAGGTCAGGAGGGAACGCAGAACTGTTCGGTGTTAAGTTATACGGCGGAAAACGGGGAGAGCTATCAGCATTTTTCCAACCAGTGTGGGTTTGGTCAAGATCTCGGGGATGAGATCGAGCTTTATTATGATCCGAATGAACCTGAGCGCGTGCAAATAAGAAGCTTCACCTCCACGTGGTTGGCAACCTTGCTGCTTGGAATACCCGGAATTCTTTCTATAGGTCTTGGCGTCGGGTTAATGCCAAAAACTAAAAAGGCCAAATAGGGATCCACCTGCACCATTTCGCAGGCTTTCACGGCTTGCAGAACGCAGCACTTCTCACCCCAGCGCCGACCCGGCCATAGGCGTCGTTTGCCGAGGGATGAAGCGACGGCGAACTTCAGACCTATGAGCTATTTTGCTTCTTGTTTCTTGGCCAGGGAGTTTTAGCCTTTGCCCCAAATTCGGTATTCAATCGTTGTGTTGCTCCACTGAGTTGTTTTTTACCTTCTGATGATGCCATTTTCTTTTCGAACATGCCTGCTTTTACCGCCCAGTCGGGCCAGCTCTGCAAATGGCGATGGTGCTTGCCTTCCAGGCGAAATCCATGGATGACGGCCAACAGCCCCTTTTCCAGTTCCTTGGCGGCCGTACCAACCGCCTTGAAGCTGACGCCACCCACGGCCACTAACGCATCGGTATACACCTCTCCGTTCTTATCCAGCTTGCGCAATAACCATTTTGCTTCCTCGGACAGGGACTGCATTTGCCATGATTCCCTGGCGATACCGATCGCGTAAATAGCCGGCCACAGCCTTCGGTGAACGAAGGTCAGTTTTCCAGAGAGAAGTTTGACAATCAGTGCATCTGGATGGCGTTCGAGGTCATTTGCGGTGTTGTATATCAATTTACCCTCTGGCGCAGACCACCAGGAGCCTGAAACAGGCCGGCCAACGATCACGCTGACCACCGAGGGCAACCAGGCATCAGCCAACAAGAGCAAACCGCGTAATTCGAGTTCTTTGAGAGCTCTTCTCAACATGGCCGAATTGTTAGGTTTCATTTTATTCGCCTCAAAAATCGTGCCTGAGAATCTTTCCCCGCTCTCTAATCACAAAACAGCGTTTCAATGGTCTCTCTAGTGGCGCGACTCAATTCCGTCATCTCGCTCAGAATTCGGCAGGCCTGCAAGACGACAAATCGATCCTCGGCTATCTCCAGCGCTATTTCCCTCAAGCGATCGACGTCGCCTTGAACGGCGAAGGCTTGTAGAAAGGGCATCCATTCGATGGCATCCTTGGGTTCAAGACCCCCCGCAAACGCCTGCTCACCAATTTCGATGACCGCATCCCAATCGCCGCGTTGCCGGGCAAGGGCTGCCTTTTCGTAGTAGAAGCACCATCCATGCTCGGGTTCGGAACCGAAGAGGAACTGCGGCGGTGTTTTGAAATCCTCATCCGTCATTATCAGTTCCACCTCTGAATGCGCTCCGATGGTCAAAATGGATTCAGCTTCAGAGCTTGAATATTCCGGGGAAGTCCCGTCAATCACCTGGACGCAGGACCCTCCGCCAGGCTGGGTGAGGATTACCAAGTGACGATAATTTCGGTACGTATCCACAATAATATGTTTCCGATATATCTGACCTTCGTTCGTAAGGATTTTGATGACCGCATCTTGATCGAGCAAAATCGCAAAGATTCCCGCCTGTATTTTATTGTGACTAACTTTGTATGGGTAATAAATGTGATTTGCTGGCCCCCATACGAACGAATCCTCACGCAGCCCGCTGTTTGGGTAACGTACGATTAACGATGCGCCTTGCTGAAACTGAGGGACGCGCCATGCCACCTGCCACCAAAACTCGCGCAGGCTGTCTGTCTGCTGGGCAAATCTGAGGCCATTGGCGTAATGAGTAAACGCCGCAGAAAAAACGAGGAGAACGAGCAGCGCACTTTGTACTCGTTTTTCAGATATGTACGAAACCGCGGAGACTAAGGCCATGATCGCGCCCGCGGCGCTCACCAGACCATAGCGCGAAAAGTCCGGGAACGTCACCGATCGGTTAGCCAATGTCACAACAATTAACCCCAACGCTGTCCAGACCAAGCCGGTAACAAGCATTTCTTCACGCCAGTGCTCGGACGACCGAGCACTTCGCGACGCGCCGCGATCAAGATAGCGAATAGCGATCAGCACAACGGCCGCAGTGATAAGACCAAGCAGTATCCCGCGGATCCGATTGGATGCATCCAGGTTGAAAGACTGAGAAAGAGGGACTCCCCAGGCAAGCAGAACTACGTTGAAGGAGCTCTGAATGAAGTTGGTGATCCATGCATAAAGAGTAGTGAGGGGCGCAGAAACCAGCCTTCCCAGCTGAACGCTGGCATCTGTCGTCACGCGTTCGCCCTGGAAGAGGAAGAGTCTCCAGATCAAAAAGAGGGCAGGAATGGCTGAAAACGGAAGCCATGTTCGCAAAGCATGCGCCGCCCATTTTCGCCACCCAGGGTTTTCCCGCCAAGCAAGCAAACCAATGAGAACCAAACGGACCGCCTCGAAGCCAATGTAGTATTCCATTTGACTCAGGTAGGCCCAGCCTGTCAGCAACGCTCCAAGCGACAAGAGGACTCCGTGGGCCCGCGCTTTTTCCTTAATGGCAAGAATGCCAAGGCTAATTGAAATGAACGCTAGAGTCACGCCGATCAGATGTGACTGAAAATCTATGGCGTTCGGCATAGAAAGGAAGCCAGGATAGATCAGAAAGAACAAGGCGATCAAGAATGTTTCGCGGTTCCGCCTGGGCCAGATCAAACGCAAAAGCCACAGCAGGCAAACGGCGCCGAGGACTCGAAAAACAAATGCGGAAAGGTTGTAGTACAGCGGGTCACCCTGAAAGAGATCGTATAGCGGTCTCATCACATAAGCCCGCCCTGGGCGGTCGATGCCGTACATCTGATGAAAGATCTGCGAGCCTTCCACCCGCGCCGCGTACATGGAATACCAGTCATCGTTGTAGTAACCAAATCGATTGATGAACAGTAAATACATTGCCCCCGAAATGATCAGCATCAGGAGAAGTTCGATCCAGAACGTTTTGTTACGGTTTGGCATTCTTATTCCCAATCAGAAATCATCAAGCCTCCCGCGGATTTTATCATTGACATTTCTCTTGAATTCGCCGGCTATGAAGAGATAGTCGCGCTACAATTTGACCGTGCCCGCGTCGCAAACCCTTTCCGGCCCAATCGTTTGGAGACCGAATCAAGACTATCTTGAAAACTCCCGCCTCGCCGAATTCATGCGGGCGCACAGTATCGCCAACTTCGATCAGCTTATGGTCAGATCCACGCAGGACGTGCCCTGGTTCACCGAAGCCGTCTTGCAGTTTCTGGATATCCGGTTCTACAAACCGTATTCCAGGGTCGTGGACCTTTCCCGCGGCATCGCCTGGCCCGAGTGGTGCGTCGGCGGGCAGATGAACATAGTGCACAACTGCCTGGACAAATACATCGGCACGCCAATCGAAGCTAAGACGGCATTGATCTGGGAAGGCGAAGATGGCAACGCGAAAACGCTCAGCTATGCTGAGCTGTTTTCGCAAGTCAATCAAGCCGCTAACGCGCTGCGTTCGCTCGGCCTAGGTAAAGGCGATGCGGTCGGGTTGTTCATGCCAATGACTCCGCAGATCGTCGTCGCATTGCTCGCCATAGCCAAAATCGGCGGCGTCATCCTGCCGCTGTTTTCTGGCTACGGGGTCGAGGCCGTAGCGAGCCGCCTGGCAGACGCTGAAGCCAAGGCGCTCTTTACTGCCGACGGCTTTCCCCGCCGCGGCAAGCCGGTGGAGATGAAATCCATCGCCGATAAAGCCGCCAAGCAGGTGCCTTCGCTCAAACATCTCATCGTGGTGAAACTTGCCGGGGTCGAAGTGCCCATCGATCTGGCCCGCGATCACTGGTGGGACGAATTCATCAACACCCAATCGGATCAAGCTGAAACCGAGGTTACCAACGCCGAAGATCCGCTGATGGTCATCTACACCTCCGGCACCACCGGG
>JBOGUK010000168.1:0-10765 GCA_050695915.1 Anaerolineales bacterium | reverse complement strand
GTGCCGATCTGGCGCTGGAAGATCAAGCCGCGTGTAATCGGGAAATACTTGGTTAAGTTTTCAACACGAACAAGCGGTTTGCGGCCGTTGGTGATCATTGCTGTTTGGCTTCCGGTTTCAGTTCGCGGGTATCCAAATTCACCCAGCATGCCGCAGTGTGATTTGGGCCTTCATCTAAAAGGGGCGGATTGTGCTCCCAGCAATAATCCTTAACGTATTCACAGCGGGGGGCAAACGGACACCCCTTAGGCATCGCGCTGAGATCAGGAGGCAATCCCTCGATGACTTGCAGTTTTTCATCGCGGCGGCCATCCAAACGCGGTAACGACTTAAGCAAAGCCTTGGTGTAAGGGTGACGCGGGTTGGTGTACAACTCTTCCACAGGCGCATCTTCGACGATAAATCCGGCATACATCACGATGATCCGATTGACGAGCCTTGCGGTAACACCGAGGTCGTGGGTGATCCAGATCAGCGTCATCCCAAAATGTTCCTGCAGGCGATTCACCAATTCGACGATCTGAGCCTGAATGGTTACGTCCAACGCAGTGGTAGGTTCGTCCGCGATCAGCAATGCCGGGTTGCAGGCCAACGCCATGGCGATCATGACACGCTGGCGCATGCCGCCTGAAAACTGATGGGGATAGTCTTCCAGACGATTCTCAGCCTCCGGAATTCCAACCAGTTTCAACAACTCAGCCGCACGGACTCTGGCTTCCTGCTCGGTCATCCCCATATGAACCTGCAAGGGTTCCATGAGTTGGAATCCGATCGTGAGCACTGGGTTTAAAGATGTCATTGGATCCTGGAAGAGCATGGCCATCTGGCTGCCGCGACTATCTCGCATTTCTTCGTCAGCCAGGGAGAAGATATCCTTCCCACGGAACTTCACATAGCCCGCGGCGATTTTCGCAGGGGGCACCTGCAGCAGACGCATCACAGAAAGCATGGATACGGATTTTCCACAACCGCTTTCCCCCACGATCCCGAGCGTATCTCCCTCACGAAGCGAGTAACCGATCCCATTCACTGCATGGACCACGCCATCCTGCGTGTGAAATTCAGTTTTCAGATCCTTGATCTCAAGTACTACGGGTTTATCGCTCAAAGTTGTTGCACCTCAAGGTTGGGTTGGATTTCCTAATAAAAAGCCGGCCAAAGTCTTTGCCGACCAAACCGGCTGGGTTTTTGAAAATTTGGATGGGGCAAAATCCGCCACATGTTAACTGTAAACAAAGATTGAGTCAATCTGCCTGCTCAGAAATTAATCCAGGCCGAAAAAAAGCTAAATTGATGCATATAAAGCAGGGAAAATGAGGCTGGTTGGCCTAAACGGTTGCGTCCGTTTTTCTGCACAAAGACAGCTTGGTTACCTTGGCGCAGAAAGCCGCTGGATCGCGCCAGTATGGCAGAGCGCGTGCCACGAGGTGGCCGGTACCTGGCAGCCCAATTTCCAAGTACGCGTTTCAAGGAGCGCTCGAGCGCTGCTTCCTGCTCTAGGAAATCATGTGAACTCAAAGCTCAATCCTTTGACTGGATTCTCCTGCGTTTCCATTTGCTGCCTAAGGGTTTGGCGAGCGTAGTGAAGCCTGGATTTCACCGTTCCAGCAGGGATACGCAGGATCTCCGAGATCTCTGGCAGGGTACATTCATTAATGTAGTAAAGGACGATCACCACACGCTGAGCCAGTGGCAACTTTGAAATGGCTGCTTCCACGAAGTCCCAAGCTTCTCTCTGCTCAGCCAAGGAGCTTGGCTGTAAACCCATCTCGCTGGAAAGCCAATCAGAGATATCTTCAATTGGTTGCAGCCACTTTCGTCTTTTTATCCACGTATAGGAAAGGTTTGCGGTCATCCGATAGAGCCATGGCTCTAAAGGCCTGTCTGGATCGATCTTATGGGCAAACCGGAACAACCGGAGGAAGACTTCTTGCAATAAGTCGGCGGCGGCCTCGTAATCTCCCGTAACGCCTAGGGCCGTTCGGAAGACGAGGGCGTTGAATCGATCGTACAGCGCCCCCAGGGCCCCCAAGCTACCTGCCTGCAGTTCCACAACCAATCGCTTGGTTTCCGAATTGGCCGCTAAGGTTAGCACGAGTTATCTCTGAACCTTAATTACCTTACTAGGGGTTGTTTTGGTTCATCTAGAGAATCCGAAATTGGGGCAGGATTGTAATCTAGGTTAAAAGCGGGTGTCAATACAGAGCGCGATTCGCCCCTGGCCTCCTGCCTCCCTAGGCTTAGACACTCACGGGTTCGGTCAGTTAATTGGACGGAGTTACCTGGATTGCGCCGTTATCGGGTGTTGGCGTCCCTTCATCCCCTTCGGGAGTTTCCTCGAAGTATGTGGGGTCGAATACACCGAAGTCCGACTCCCATGGGTACACGGGACCCGGGCTGTTGAAGAAGTAATAGCTGGCCACACGACGGAAGATCGGGGCAGCCAATTCAGACCCGTCACCAATGTTTTCAACCAAGACCGCGATAGCAATATCGGGCTGGTTTTCCTGTCCTTCATTCGTATACCCTATGAACCAGGCATGCGGGTCAAGACCTTCGCCGGCCGTTGCCGTTCCGGTTTTTCCATGAACCGTGATTTGGAAACCCGAGAACTGGCGGTAGGCAGTGCCGCGCGGATCGGCGACGACCATCTGCATAGCATTCTGCAAATTCAGAAGCGTGCTGGAACTGATCGGCAGTGTTCCATTGGCCTGCGGCTCGAAATTCAGGATGGCAACCCCGTTTGCATCCACCACACTCTGAATTAATTGCGGTTGATAGAGCGTCCCACCGTTACCAATTGCCGCCGCGTAGAGCGCGGCTTGCAATGGGGTGATCAGAGTTGTGCCTTGGCCGAAGGCCTGCTGCACCGCCTGATTGCGGCCGAGTTCCGCGTCCTGAGCGTCAGGAGCGCTTAGGCTCCCCGGTTCTTCAGGGACAACCTGAATACCCGTGCGGCTTCCTAATCCAAACCCGCGCGCCATCTCGGTAACGGCATCAGTCATCCCATTGTTATACAGATCCAACCCGATTTGATAGAACCAGGGATTGCAAGAACGCATGAGCCCCTGGAGAAGATTCAGCGTTCCGCTCGGGGGCAGTTCTTTTTCCAATGTCCAGTCTTCCAGGATAATGCCAGAGAGCCCGTACCATTGTTGAACGCAGTCCAATGTCGATTCTGGCTGCCATAGTCCGCTCTCCAGCGCGGCAGAGAATGGAATCGGTTTGAAGATCGAGCCAGGCGGATACTGACCCTGTGCGGCCTTATTAAAGAAGCGCGGCGCATCGCTCAACTCGTTAAAATAGGTCTGCCAGAAACTATTGAATCCATTCGGGTCTGCCCAGGTTGGGTTAAACCCTGGGGTTGAGACCATAGCCAGCACTTTGCCGGTGTCGCGCTCGAGAACGACAATTGCGCCGGTGAAATACTTATTAGCCTCCTGGGCAGCCAACTGCAACGTGGCGTCCAAGGTTGTGTAGATCGATGCGGCCGGCTGCGCCTGGCTTTGAGCAAGGATGGTGACCACTTCGCCGGCTTGGTTCAGGACGCGTAGGATGCCACCGCGCGTTCCAGCCAAGTATTCCTCACCCCAAGATTCGATCCCCATGCGGCCGACATTGTCGTCGCTTTGATAACCCAGCGGTATGTAATTCGGCACCTCTTCGGCAGGGATTGGCCCATAGTAGCCCACCGTTTGAGGCGCAACGCCGCCTCCGAGATACAGTCGTGTGTTGTAAGGCTGGTAAAAGATTCCGGATAGGCCGTTCCAATCCCCCGCGCGGGCATTAAATTGATCGGCTGAGACCTCGGCAATAGGCTCGTAGTAGTCAGGTTCGCCGTCCTCCGGAAAGACAATCTCATTGATCCGGGCAACCGATACTCCGGCAACGCGCGCCAATTCGCTTACTACAGTATCCACATCATCTTCTTCGATCAAACCGGGGTAAACCCCAACGGCCACAGCTTCGGTATTCACCGCAATAGCTGTCCCGTTGCGGTCATAAATAACGCCACGCGCCGGAACAAATCGCTCCAGACTGAGAGTATTTCCGCCAGCTAATTCCGGCAAGATTATGCGATCGTCGTAAACAACCCGCCATTGCCCACCCTCTAAGATGAGGTCCATACTGGTATCTCGCGTGATTTGACCAACTACTGCTGAGTTCAATGTGAGCCGGTATCCCACCTGGGCACTCTGAGGGTTGGTCAACGCCTGGAGGATCTCGTAATCGACCCGGTACAGGTTCGTTTGGGTCGCGACCATTCCATATCGGGCCTGGAAATCTTCAAGGGAAATAGAATTACGACTCTGAGTGGATAAGAGGTCGTACATCGTTCCGTATTCCCCTTCGTTCCAGGCGGCGAGATAAGAATGAGCTACGGATTCGGGATCTGGCGCCGAGTTCGTATTGATTTGCGGCGTTGGCAATTCTCCCGAAAGGCCCCCTGGACCGCAGGCAACCAGGATACCGGCGAGCAGGATCAGTGTGAAGGATCTCATAATTTCCAAGCGAGGATCTTTTCCGTCACCGGGCATTCATATCGAAGATGAGACTGGCATTCGGCGGCAATGTCGTTTTCAAAGCCAGCTCCCAATTTCCGAAGGTTGCGCTGCAGATGGCATAAAGGAAGTCCAACCACATTTGCCATGCAACCGCTCATTGATTCCACAGGATGAAATTCGGCATTTTGTATCGCATAGGCGCCTGCTTTGTCCAACGGATCACCGCTTTCTACATAGTCCTTAATCTCGCTATCCGAGTAATTGCGCATCGGCACTTCGGTGATTGCGACATCTGTTAGCCGGCTGCCATCAGACACCTTCGTTAGTGCCACGCCCGAATACGCCAGATGGGTTCGACCCCGCAATGAGCGCAGTATGCTGGTCGCCTCGGCGGCGCCTGAGGGTTTACTTATTATGGCTCCATCGAGCGCAATCGTGGAGTCGGCCGAGATGACGATGGCGGTTCGGTCGGACACCCTGGCGATCGCGGCATTGCCCTTATCGGCCGCCAGCCGATGCACACAGTCACGAGGTGTCTCATCATGGCGAGGTTTCTCATCTACCTGAACTTGCAGCACATCAAACGCAACCTTGCCCAAAGCAAGCAGTTCTCGGCGGCGCGGCGAGCTGGAGGCCAATATCAAATGAGGGGCAGGCATTAAACCAGGGAGGCGGTGATTTTAACATACGCAGAACAGCGTTATGAATCGCGTTGTACAATCGCATGCAATGCAAGCTCTTAAAGAGCGCATCCAACGCGACGGCAAGAACCTGGGCGGCGGCATCCTGAAGGTCGATGGCTTTATTAATCACCAGGTCGACCCAAACCTGATGGATGCCTGCGGGCAGGAATTCTCAAACCATTTCAAAGATGTCGGCGCCACCAAAGTCCTGACGGCAGAAATTTCAGGGATTGCACCAGCCTTGAATACTGCAAGGCACTTAGGTATTCCTGTTGTCTATGCACGCAAGACCAAACCCATCACCATGCCCGATCAAGTATTCCTCACTCTTGCGCCCTCGCATACCAAAGGCCGCACTGTGGAATTGATCGTTTCGCCCGAGTATCTGTCCAGCGGCGAACGCGTGCTGATCATTGACGATTTCCTGGCCAGCGGCGCCACGATCCTTGGCTTAGCCCGCCTTGCGCAGACTGCCGGCGCGACCATCGCAGGTATCGGCGCCCTGGTTGAAAAGACATTCGAAAGGGGGCGCGAGGCACTGGCGCCGCTCGGCGTACCCGTAGTTTCCCTAGTGGCCATCAGCCGAATGGAAGGCGATGTTATTGAATTCGCCTGAGCCATGATCGCTATTCTAGATTTTGGTTCCCAGACGGCGCAATTGGTCGCGCGGCGGCTGCGAGATCATCATATTTACTGCAAAATTTTCAATTTGGATGAACCCGAGACCGTGACAGATGAACAGCCCGATGGCTTTATTCTTTCCGGCGGCCCAGCCTCAGTGTATGACACGGGTTCGCCCCAGATACCTGATTATGTCATCAACAGCGGGAAGCCGATACTGGGGATCTGTTATGGGATGCAAGCAATGACACACAAACTAGGGGGTGTGGTTGCGGCATCGGGGAGACGTGAGTATGGCTCGGCGGACATTGAAGTGAATGGCCCCAACCCAATCCTCGGCGGCTCGCAACAAGTTTGGATGTCGCATGGCGACCGCATTGAACGCGTGCCGCCGGGCTTTACCCCAATTGCAGGCAGCGTAAATTCGCCCATTGCGGCCATGGCCGATTTACAACGCAACTACTTCGGGTTGCAGTTCCATCCGGAGGTCCGGCACACAGTTGGCGGTGCAGAGATCCTGCGCCGCTTCGCCGTCCAGGTTTGCGGCGTCCGCACCGATTGGACGTCATCGTCCATAGCGGAACAATCCATAGCTGCAATTCGTGAGCAAGTTGGCAAAGAAGGCGCCATAGTTGCAATAAGCGGCGGCGTCGATTCGTGTGTGGCCGCCGCCCTGGCCCACAGGGCGGTCGGGGAACAGCTCATGGCCATCTTCGTGGATACTGGATTGCTGCGCAAGGGAGAGCCGAGTAATGTAGCAGAAACTTTGCGGAAACATCTGAACCTTGAACTCATTGTCGTGGACGCATCCAGAGAATTCCTGGAAGACCTCAAAGGGATTACCGAACCTGAGGAAAAGCGTAGCCGGATCGGCGAGCGCTTCATCCGCGTATTCGAGCGCGAAACCAAAGCACTCGGCAGACCACATTTTCTCATTCAAGGAACAATCTATCCCGATGTGATCGAATCTCGCGAACCTGAACGAAACCAGGCTCAGCGAATCAAATCCCACCACAATGTCGGCGGGCTTCCTGAAGAGATGGATTTCGAATTGGTTGAGCCGCTGCGTACCCTCTTTAAGGACGAGGTGCGGCGAGTAGGCAAAGAGTTAGGCTTGCCCGACGAGCTGGTTTATCGCCAACCGTTTCCCGGACCCGGGCTGGCCGTTCGCTGCGTCGGCGAAGTAACCAGCGAGCGACTGAAGTGGCTGCGGAATGCCGACGCCATTTTCGTCAGCGAGTTAGAAAGCGAAGGGTTGATCAATCAACAGCATGCGCCTATTGCCCAAGCCTTTGCTGCTTTGTTGCCTGTTTATAGTGTTGGTGTGATGGGCGACCAACGCACTTACCAGGAATGCGTCGCCCTGAGGGCGATCACTACTGAGGATTACATGACCGCGGATTGGGCGCGGCTCCCGGGGGATTTGCTCGCCAGAGTTTCCAGGCGCATCGTCAACGAAGTGGACGGGGTTAACCGCGTGTTGTATGATGTGAGCAGCAAGCCGCCCGCGACAATCGAGTGGGAGTAACGTATAGGAGAGCACATGGACTTCGGAAAAATCCTCACCCGCTCCTGGGAAATCATCTGGAAACACAAAGTTCTGTGGGTCTTCGGCATCTTCGCTTCCTGCGCCCAGGGCGGCGGTGGAGGCGGAGGCGGGCAGGGGTTCAACTACAGCACGGATAGCGTCCAAACAGGCGACCTGCCACCACAGTTGCAACGTTTCTTTCTTCAAATCGAGCGCTATTTCCAGACCACGCCTGAAGAGACCTTCATCCCGATCGTCTTCGCGGCGATCTGCGCGTTTATATTGCTCGGGTTGTTCTTCTGGGTACTCTCAATATACGGTCGGGCCGGGTTAATCCACGGAGCATTCCGCGCCGAATCGGGGGGAACACTCACTTTCTCGGCGCTAAGCAGCGCAAGCATCGCGGTGCTCTTGCGTGCTATTGGCCTGAACTTTTTGCTGGGACTTATCCCCCTTGCGGTGGGCCTTCTTTTCGCATTCCTGGCAGTAACCGCAGGCCTTTTCACATTTGGGATCGGATTCCTTTGTTTGATTCCCTTGATCTGCCTGCTAATCCCTTTAGGGTTTGCCTACGCTGTGTTCATCCAAATGGCAAACATCGCTCTCATTGGGGAAAACCTTGGAGTGATGGATGCCATCACGCGCGGCTGGGAAATATTCCGCAACAACCTCGGAAATCTGATTGTGATGGCGCTGATCCTGCTGGTGGGCGGCTTCATTGTAAGCGTCATCATCAGTTTGCCTGTCATCATCGTCTTTGCCCCGGTCGTGATTGGCATCTTTTCTGGAGAAGAAGCATTTGGACGGGGCTTGCTGATCTCCGCCATCTGCCTTGTGCTGGCTCTGCCTGTGATCATGCTGGCCAATGGAATCTTGCAGAGCTATATCCAGACCGCCTGGTCGCTCACATACATGCGCATCAGCGGGAAGAAACTAAAGGCCAAGGCAAGTTAGCTTGAACTCATCTCTACAGTCTTTGCTAAACAATCCGACCTTCTCTCGCGTGCGCCGTAATCATGGGCTGGAACACGCAACCATTCATGTGTTGGCCGAAAGAGATTCTCGGCGCAGCATCGCTGGGCATTCGGACGCCAGTGGCTTCTGGCTGCTCGGCGAAGTGACCGCGCAAGAAGTCGAAGAAGCGTCTGCCGAGGCATTGCAACGCCTGCGAGCGGGGGAGGGGTCGCTGGCTATTCATCCGAATTGCGGCACTAACCTGGTGACATCCAGTATGGCCGCCGGCGTTGCCGGCGCATTAGCCATGAGCGGGACTCGCTCAGGTCGCGATCGACTGGAGCGCTTACCACTTGCAGGTCTGTTCGCCATGGCGGCCCTATTGATGGCCAGGCCACTGGGGACGCGCGTTCAACAAAGGATTACGACATCGGGTGACCCCGAGGGGTTGGAAATTGTCGATATCCGCGAAACACAGCGCGCCAACCTAAAAGCCTTTCGCGTGACCACGCGGGGATAACATGCCTAGTGCGCCCACAGTCTATATCTTCCACGGGGATGACGAAGAAGCAAAGCAGGAAGCTGTTTCCGGCCTAAAGAACAAATTAGGGGATGACATCACGGCTCAAATGAACAGCACCGTCCTTGGGACTCAATCCATCAATTTTGACGAACTGCGCAACGCTTGTTATGCCGCGCCCTTTTTGGCAGAGCGGCGATTGGTGGTGCTGCATTCGCCAACAAAGCATTTTTCGACGCCCGAAGCCCGCGAACTGCTTATCCATTTGCTCGATGGGCTTCCTGGGCAGACCGCGCTTGTGCTCATGGAGAACGAAAGGCTTGATGAAAAGCATTGGTTAATGAAGTGGTCACAGAAAGCTGGGAGCCGCGTCTTTACAAAAGAGTATGTGCTTCCCAAAGGAGCGCAAATGGTGGCATGGATCAGAGAACGTGCGAAACAATTGGGAGGCGATATCACTCCGCAAGCGGCTGCGGCACTGGAGCAACTGGTTGGGAATGATAAGGGAGCGGCGCAGAATGAGCTTGAAAAGCTGGCAGCCTACGCAGGATACAACCGCCCGATCGAGTCTTCGGACGTACAGCTGGTAAGCCTACCCGCCGGGGAACAAGGTGATTTTTTCGCGTTGATCGACGCGATTGGGGAAGGAAACCCCGCAAAGGCAATGCAAAACCTTAAGGATTTGATGCCCGAACGCGATCTCATGTTTCTCTTCTTCAGCCTCGTGGGGCACTTTCGCCTGCTCGTGCAAAGCCGGGAATTGGTTGACGAAGGTCGCGGGGATGCGGCCATTGCCACCGCGTTGAAAGTCCATCCCTATCGAGCCCAGAGATTAGCCGCCCAGGCCCGACGTTTTTCAAGGGAGTCACTTGAGGCAGTTTACGCGCGGCTTCTGGACCTGGATGAAATGGTCAAAACGGGAAAAATGGAATGGGAAGTAGCGCTCGAAACTTTCGTCGCAGGTCTCAGCCTGCAAATGGCTTAGTATCCAGGTCACCTGGGACCCCAAGCCACAAGTAATTCGGCAGCAGGCTTTTCCGCGCTTCCAGCTGGATGCCGCTAACCCGATTGCGTCCCCGCTGTAGCAAGCTGGGATGGATCGCGCACAGGGTTGGTCGCTGGCCATATTTTTGCTGGAATCGATCGGCTGCCCAGGCGACCTGGGCTTCCAGATCACCCCGCAGGTTTTCTATTAAGAATAGTTCGGCGATTTCCATGTTGCACCTTAGAACGACGCATAACGTCCATCACCCTCTGAAGTCTAGCCCAGAAAACGGGCGGCGATGTTTTGATGTTATCGAGCGAAGATTGGAAAAAAATAAGCGTTTTTACTCAGCAAACTCCCGTATTCGCGAAAATTCAGCCAGAAATTCTTGGGCAATATCCTCGCTATGGATAATCAGCGTATTCTCATCATTTTGCCGTTCAGCGCCGGCGCTGAAATTGTACGAGCCGGTGACAACGATGCCCCTGTCAATGATCAAGACTTTGTGGTGCATATTGCCGCCCTCCCCATCGAGCTGTACGTCAATCCCATTGTTGGTCAGGTTCTGAAACTCCCCACCCTGGTTGCTTAGCGCCTGCGCTTTATCCAGAATTCCCTGAATTTCAACGCCCCGATCCCGGGCGCGCAGTAGGGCGGCAGCCAGATCATCGGAAGTGAAGGAGAATGCCATAAAGTAGATGCTCTCTTTCGCCTCATCCACCAACGTAACTAAGCGGGCCAGCGTACCGTCTTCCGGCGAAAAATAGGTCTCGACCATATGCCCATCGATCTCGACCATTGGGTAAGGAGTATTTGCCGGCGAACTTGGGCCGAATTGATGGTAGTTGAACATTTCCTCAAACTCGGTCAGGAAATTTTCAGCCAAGGCAGAGGAGCGGATTCGAACCAGGTTGTTTCGGTTTCCATAGGCATCGCTCAGAGTGAAATTCATTGATCCCGTCCAAACTT
>JBOGUK010000167.1:0-4002 GCA_050695915.1 Anaerolineales bacterium | reverse complement strand
GTGCAATAGCGCGCCGCGGCGCATGTGCACCAGCCGTTCACCCTGGAGGCCCATCGCCTGCGCCAGCGCGATGGTCAGATCGGCCACGCGGCGGCTGTGGTCTTCGGTTTGATGATCGCGCAGATCGGTTGCCTGCGCCCAACCTTCAATGGTTTCTTCATAAGCGTTCAACAGTTCGCGTTTCGATTGGTTGAGGCCGCCCACCATCGTGTTGAAGGTTTGCGCCAGGATGCCGATCTCGTCCCGGCTGCGCGGCGTTATGCTGATTTGCAAATTCCCCGCAGCAACCTTCAGCGATGCGTCTTTCAAATCTTGAATCGGATAGGTGATTCGCCGAGCGACAAACACCCCCACCACCAGCACCAGTAAAAGCGCCAGCATCGTTAGCAGCAGCGTGTTGCTGCGCGAGAACTGGCTGGCTTGCACCAGGAAGTTCGTTGGCAGGGCTACGCCAAGCAACCCCAGGTCTTCACCCGCGCGCGCTTCCCACGGAGACAGCAATTCGTTGTAATCAATCTCGGAATCACGCAACACGCGCGCCAGGCTGGCCTCATCCTGGCGCTCTATGATGGCAGTGGATTCCTCACTGGAAACTGAACGGGGTTCGCCGAACGTACTGGCTAAGAGCTCACCGTCCAGCGAATAAAAAGATAACTGGGCCAAAGTTTCTTCACGTAGGTGCGAGGCAAGATTGGTTACCGTTTTCCCGGCCAGGGCTACCCCGGCAAGGGTTCCATCAGTGCGCAGGATCGGCCCGCTCACGAAGAAATATTCCTCGCCGCCAGAGACCACGATCCCGCTGAACTTGTCGCCCGCCTCATCCTCCTGTCCCTCTAGAATGCTTTGCACAAACGCGAATTCCCGATAAGGGATCTCCGGGTTCAAATTTTCAAATCCATCTCCTTGCGCATTGAGTCGCAAGGAAAGTAAGCGCAGTCCTTCGCTATCGAGGATTGCAAAACCATCTAATGAAGAATTGGAAGCAACAGGCAGAATCAGTTCCCGCAACCGGCTGAACAGCCGCTGGTCGACGGCCTCGTCGATCCCCTGGATGTGGCTAATAAACCGTAACGCGGCGAGCAGATCGTCTTCTTCGCGCACCAGGCTTTCGTGTGCCAGCAGAGCCGTTTCAACAAGCTGGTTACTGAAGCGTTCCTGGACGGAATCGAAGATGACCCGCGTGATAATGAAGGTGGCCCCGCCTGCCACCAGGATGGCCAACAAAATGTAGGGAACCGTGATCTGGGTGAAGATGGGAATATACAGCTGCCGCAGCCGCGCAATCATGGACGCCCAAATTAGGAAGGGCGATTGTAACAGTCAAGCTCCGCCAACTCGCTTGACAGCCATCCACCCAGCAGTAAAATTCCGCCTTGTATACTCTCCCAGAGTCGAGTCGCTGGGAGCGTCTTGAGAGGAGAACAAGCATCATGGCAGAACGAGAGCAAGGCACAGTGAAGTGGTTCAACGGCGCCAAGGGGTACGGGTTCATCGAGCGCCAATCCGGGGACGATATCTTCGTCCACTACTCGGCGATCAACTCCAACGGCTTCCGCACGCTCAAAGAGGGGCAGCGCGTGGAATTCGTGGTGGCTGATAGCGAAAAAGGCCCGCAGGCCCAGGATGTGAGCGTATTGGAATAGATCAACGATCTGAATAAGCCGCAAAGCCCAGCGAGACGCTGGGCTTTTTTTCTTAATGGACTTGCAACTTAATGCGCTAATCCTTAGTCAACTACTCCCGCGTAGGGGCGGGGTCCCCCGGCCTCATTCAGATAGGGCGAGGAGACCTCGCCCCTACTGATGCGTGCAGCGAACTGGGGTTGGTTGTCGATTTACGGCGTCTCTACGTACACCTTGAAATCGTCGAAGAAAATACTGGACATATCCTGCTCGAAGTTGCCAACAATCAAACCTGGTTGCCCAGTTATCAGATCTGTATCCACGGTTTCCGCCACAAAATGGTCATTTACATAAAAAGATAAACGATTCCCCGAACAGATGCCCCTAATCGTATTCGTGTCCCCTTCTCCTTTGTTGATGTGAGGAGAAGCCAACATCCCGTCCTGCCCAATACTCACGAATGGATCGTCATCCACACGCTTTGCGATGGTGAAAAACCCATCGCTGCTGATAATGAATGCATAGAACTCCCCATTGATTCCTGTGCCATTGACCCTGCAGAGGACGCCGAAAAAGTCATCCTGGCCGCCTCCCTGCTTCCTCGCCGACACCTCGATGCGAACATCTGCAAACAACCTGCCGGGCATGGCCCATACGCCCGTAAGCGGTTGGTTGGCGATGAGCACATAACCCCCGCCCGAATACACTCCCGGCGAGGCCGGATCGCCGTTCGTATACCATCCGCTGGCTGTATCCGAAAAATCGTCGAAGAACAGCAAGCCATCCTCGCCTGCGGCGGCAAGCACCTCACCCTGTAATTCCTCGATGCGTGCCTGCACTTCCGCCTCATCGGGCGCGTAGGGGATCAACGTCAAATAAACCTGCAGGTCGAGCGCCGCGGCAGCCAGGTTGCCGGCTGCTTCCTGGATCTCTGCCCGATTGCGAAACGCCAACGCAAAGGTTGGGAAAATCTCGATGGCCGCGGCGAAGTCGGCGAGCGCCAGGTCGTTGTTCCCGGCCCCAGCGTGCGCCAGGCCGCGGTTGTTGAACGCCGTAGCGAACAATGGGTCGAGTGCAATTGCTGCATCATAGTTGCTGATGGCCTGGTCTAAAATGCCGAGTTCCTTATATGCATTGCCGCGCAGAAGGAACGCCTGCGCGTTGGTCGCGTCCAGCGCGATAGATTGGTCGTAGAAAACAATCGCCCCACCCCAATCGCCGACGGCTGCAGCTGCTTCTCCGAGCGACACAAGTTCAGCCGCGGAGAGCGTCGGCGTGGCCGCGGGAACGGGCGCGGTTTCGGATGCCGCTGGCAGGCTGCGCGGAACGCCCGCTGGCAGCGTGCAAGAGGCGAGCATCAGGCCGCAGATCGCAACAAACAATCGCCGAGGAGCGCTCATGCGGCCACTTTACTCGAAAAGAGATTGCCACGCCATGCAAACGAACTAAAAATGTGGGGATGCTGAACTATAATCAACCTCTTGGAGGAAAGAATGAGCGATGAACGTGGCGAGCATGGTGATTGGTCTTGGTTCGGCGGCGGGCGGCGGCCCTGGATGCCGGGGATCATCCTAATCCTGATCGGCACGATCTTCCTGCTGCGCAACCTTACAGGGTTCGAGCTTGAGAACTGGTGGGCGCTGTTTATTTTGATCCCTGCTCTCGGAAATTTCACTCGTGCAGTTGGCCTGTATCGTTCCTCCGGGCAAATAGATCGCGGCGTGCGAGCACGCTTGTTTTGGGGGTTGCTGTTGACTACTTTATCGATAAGCTTCTTATTGAATCTTGATGTGGGTTTCTTTTGGCCGGTGTTCGTCATTCTCGCCGGTCTCGGGTTGCTGCTCGGCGCGCTCTAGGCGTAACCTTCAAATTGGATTTATTCATTATCATCGTAGGGGCGGCGCCTGTCCCGAGCGAGTCGCGTGGCGACGACGAGGGATGCAAGCCGCCCAGGGCGTCTTAAGTAGGGACAGGTTTCAAACCTGTCCGCCCGCCGAAGGCGGGGATGTTACTTTGGAGAGTGGCATCAAGATGTCCGGCAGTTATACTGCCGGACGGGCTGCAGTTCAACTGCAGCCAATCTAAAGAACGCCTTTACAACCCCACCTTTTTCCCACAAAAATCCCATCTTATGTAATAAATCCCTCCATTAGCGTTGTTGCACCTTACAAATCGAATACGTGTAAAGATTTACCCATTAGCAAAAACCCGTGCCCCGGGGAAAGTAATATTAAATCTTCTCTTGTGCCAATTTTGCTTGTGCCAAATTTGCTTGTGCAAAATTTTCTCGTGCAAATAGTGTTTGCAAAATCCCCCTTCCCCGACATGATGATTATTAATAATCCTCAATATGGTGCCCAGCAGCTGGGCAGGGCGGGTC
>JBOGUK010000166.1:0-2788 GCA_050695915.1 Anaerolineales bacterium | reverse complement strand
GCGATCTTGCGCGCAGCTTTGTGACGTGCAGATACCAGCGCTTGCGAGTCGACCTCAACGGTTAAATGGATTTGATGGTCGTCCAGTGGTTTTTGGCTGATCTTCAAAAAACAGAATCCTTGAAAGTAGGCGGAAGACGAGAAATCGCGTGGATTATAGCATCGGGGCATGCGGGCCATATCAGAGGTTTATATGAAAAACGAGAATGGAGATTAGGGATTGAGACAGAAATAACTGGTAATTGGTCTTTCTGTCAACTGTCCACTGCCTACTGTCAACTGTTGAATGGGGAAGGAGGGAGTCGAACCCTCACGCCTTGCGGCACATGATCCTAAGTCATGCCTGTCTGCCAGTTCCAGCACTTCCCCGGAAAATCGGATTATAGCAAAGCAAGCAAATCACATGTATCATGGCCGGCAATGGGACGCGTCATCCGGACTGAGAATATCTCCACGCAGCGTAATCGGCTGATGAAGGCCCTAGCCCTGGCGCTCCGCGAACTTGGCAAACAACTGGCCTTCGGAACCGAATCCCGCGATTTGGCTGCCTTCATTGTCCTGGCGCTCGATGAGGTCGCTGAAACCGTCGAGCGCAGCGTGCAGCCCTGGGAGAAGCGCGATTACTGGGTGAAAGCCGATCGCTTTCGGATGGAATGGGCCTGGGTGGCGCCGATTGCCAAAGAGATGCGAGTGGCGCTGATCGCCGAAGACGCCGGCGGCGTTGCCGCTGCGGCAGCACGCCTGGCCCCAAGGCTGCGTGAAATTGAAGTTCCCGAACGGCATCGCCTGGGGACTCCATGGGTTGGCGCCTTGGAAAAATTCCAAGAATTGCAAAAATGATTTGAATTATCATTCCTGCGAATCATGGCGCAAAAAGTGCTTGTTGTTGAAGATGATGCCGCTATCCGCGATGCCCTGACATACAACCTCGGCCGTGAGGGGTATGAGGTTGAAGCAGTGGGGGACGGCGCGGCGGCACTGAAAACCGCCCGTGCAACTTCGCCGGATGTCATCGTGCTCGATCTGATGCTTCCCGAAATTGACGGCTTCGACGTAACGCGCACGCTGCGCAAAGAAAGCAACGTGCCGATCCTGATGCTCACCGCCCGCGATGACGAGATCGATCGCGTGCTGGGACTCGAACTCGGCGCTGACGACTATCTCACCAAGCCATTCTCCATGCGCGAACTGCTTGCCCGGGTAAAGGCCATGCTGCGCCGGGCCCGCGTGGCAAAAGAGGAGGCTGATCCTGCGAAGGCTGTGGCGAAGCTGCTCGCCAGCGGGAATCTGGAAATCGATCTGACGCGTCATGAGGCGAAACTTGACGGCGAGGTTCTTGATCTAAAACCGAAGGAATTCGAATTATTAGTTTTCTTTGTTGAAAATCGCGGCCAGGCTTTCTCCCGCGAGCAACTCTTGGAACGTGTCTGGGGTTGGGAATACTCCGGAGGCAGCCGAACGGTGGACGTTCACGTGCGCTGGCTGCGCTCAAAGATTGAGCGCCATCCCGATAATCCAAAGCGCATTGTTACCGTCCGCGGAGTGGGCTACCGCTTCGAAGGATAGCGGGAGCAACAATACCGATAAGCAATGAGCCTACGACGTTTCTTTGGCGCATTGCTGCTGCAGTTTGTCGTTTTGGGGGGTCTGTACATGATTGTGAGAACAAACCCTAATGGCGCGGCAATATTAAACTGGGCGTTTGTTTTTACCGCATTCGCGGGGCTATATTTGGCATTATTCTTTTCTCGAAAAGCCGTCATCGAAAAATCTCAAGCTGTCCAATCCTTGCGCCGTGAGCTGAAAGATAGTGAAAGGAAATCGCAGTTAGAACGCCACGTGTTCCAAATCCTGCTCCGTGATCTGAATATCGGGGTGACTTTGGTCGGCGCAGAAGGCCAACTGAAACTTGCGAATCCCGCGATGGAGACGATTTTTGCCTTTCCTGCGGGGGAACACCCAGCGCCATCTCTCTCTCAACTGGTGAGGCATTACCAGTTCGTCGATCTGTGGCGCCGAGCCCAGCAAACGAGTAGCGTGCAGACGCTAACCGCAGAGGTCCCGCACAGCAAGCGAACGGTGCGTGCCACTGCCTATCCACTGCGAGGAGAGCTTGAAGAGCACACGTTGATGCTTTTCGAAGACGTCAGCGAGCTGCGCCGCCTGGAGACTGTGCGCCGAGACTTCGTGAGCAATGTATCGCACGAATTGCGCACGCCGCTTACCTCGCTGAAGACTCTGACCGAAAGCTTGCGTGCCGGCGCGCTCGAAGAGCCGGAAACGGCGCGCCGCTTCTTGGGGCACATCGAGACCGAAGTGGACGCCCTCTCCGAATTGGTCTCCGAGCTGCTGGAACTGGCGCGCATCGAATCGCCGCGCGCGCCCTTGAACAAGGAACCAGTCGATCCATGCGCGCTTCTCAAAGCCGGCGGAGAACGCATGCGTCTGCAAGCTGAACGCGCTGGATTGACGCTCTCAGTCAATTGCGAGCGGGACCTGCCCAACATCGAGGTTGATCGAACGCGATTGGAGCAGGTCCTGGTGAACCTGGTCCACAACGCGATCAAGTTCACCGCCTCAGGCGGGTCAGTGGACCTATCTGTGGCGCGCAAAAACGGCAACGTGGAATTCGCGGTTAAGGATACGGGCATCGGCATTTCTCGTGATGACCTGCCGCGTATCTTCGAACGCTTCTACAAAACCGATCCGGCGCGCAATAAAAGCGGCACCGGGCTGGGGCTCGCCATTTCCAAACACCTGGTGGAAGCCCACGGTGGGCATATCGGTGT
>JBOGUK010000165.1:0-6009 GCA_050695915.1 Anaerolineales bacterium | reverse complement strand
CCGCAGATATAGCTGTCGTAATCGATCGAGTTAGAAACCATTGAGGTATTAACAAAAAATCCACCCGACCCGAATTATGCCCCTCTCGGCTTCGTGTAGATGTTCTTCGATCCACAATTCGGACACTTGCCATTCTTCATCTTCGCTCCTCTATTGGCCCTGCGATAGAGGCGGATAGGGGTTTGTGCTGCTAGAAAATTCCCCAGTCGGCGCCGGCGCCGGCTTCCATATAGGAAAGGTCCCAAAGCTCGGCACCCATTTCGATGGTTGTCTCGCGCTGCAGGGCCTCGGCTGCTTTGGAGCGCGTCATCTCCAACAGGGCAGGCGCATACGGGCAGAAAGGCGTCGTCATGATCATTGTGACCTTGGCCTTATCTTCGTTCTCCAGTTTCACATTGCGAACCAGGCCGAGTTCCACCACATTCAGGCCGATTTCGGGGTCAACTACCTGGCGCAGGGATTTCTCGAGCGCTTCAACCAATTCGGGATTCGTGCTTTGGACCTCCCAAATGGCTTGTTTTGTGGGGTCTTGCGAAGCTACAGGGCTCATTTCGAGTTTGCTCTCCTAAAAGATGGTTAGGCGACCTCTTTGATCGCGCTTAGCGGAACTACGTACGTGCAATGGCTGTCACCGTTGAGGATGCAGGTCGTTCTTTCCGGATCGACGTCCAGCACCTTCGAGATCATCGTTTTGTCAATGGTGCACACCTCAGCGTGCGCCTGGCCGACATAATAATAAGGGCAGCTGGTTTCCTTTATGATGATTTCATTGTCGTCCCGTTCAACTGTTACGTTAAAGCCCTCATTGGTAAGCCACTCGCGGATAAGAGCGAGGCGTTCTTCGGTGTTCAGCTTTTCTAATTCCGTCCCGCTGAGATAGCTCTCAGCGAGGTTGGAAGCCAGTTTGTCAAAAATTCGACCGTATTCGTCCGGGCCGAACTCTTTCTTGAGTCCATCAAGCAGCTGGTTAGTAAACCGCACGGTCCGCGCGGGGAAACGCTCGATACCACGCTCGGTGAGGTAATAAACCCTCCGAGGACGGCCCACTCCATGTTTCTCCTCCCTGGACGCGACCAAACCCTCTTCCTCCAACCTGCCTATGTGATGGCGCACAGAAATGGGGTTGATCTCGACCGCCTCGGCGAGATCGTTTATGGTGCTGTTTTGGTGCTTGAGTATGTGCTCAAGCACCAAGTCTCGGGTACTTCCCATTCGAAAATGAGTATAACATCTGCGCTTTTATGCGTCAATATTTTAGAAATTCCTCATAAATATTGACCGGGAAATGCAAACCTGCTATAATTTGCACAAATCAAAGAACAACCAGGTTGAAAATAACCCCCTTTCGCCTGAGAGTCTTAGAGATTAGGAGTATCAAAAGGTACATGTCCGAATTAGTTATTCGCGGCTTGCGCGTGAAAGTGGCAGAAAACGAGATCCTTAAAGGACTTGACCTAACAGTTGAACAGGGCAAGGTTCAAGCTTTGATGGGGCCGAACGGAAGCGGGAAGTCCACATTGGCTTACACATTAATGGGCCACCCCAACTACGAGGTCACTGATGGCGAAATCCTCTTCAAAGGCCAAAACCTTTTGGACCTGGCGGCGGATGAACGCGCTCATCTCGGACTGTTCCTGGCGTTCCAATATCCCGTCGCCATCCCCGGCGTGAGCGTGGCCAATTTCCTGCGCACGGCCATCAATGCCAATCGCAAGGCGAAAGACCCCACGGATAAAGGCATCTCGATCCCTGAATTCCGCAAGCTGCTCAAAGAGAAGATGGATTTATTGCATATGGATCACAATTTTGCCGGCCGATATTTGAATGAAGGCTTCTCTGGCGGCGAAAAGAAACGCGCCGAGATCTTGCAGATGGCTACGCTCGAGCCTGAGATCGCCATTATGGATGAAACGGATTCCGGTCTGGATATCGACGCGCTGCGCAACGTAGCCGAAGGCGTGGAAGCTCTGCGCTCGCCGGATTTTGGCGTCCTCATCATCACGCACTACCAGCGCATTTTGAACTACATCAAGCCGGATGTGGTTCATATCATGCTGAATGGGCGCATCGTAGAGACCGGCGGCCCCGATTTGGCGCTCAAGCTCGAAGAGCGCGGCTACGACTGGATTCGCGAAAAGCACAGCGAGAAAGTGATTGCATAGGTTTGTTATGGCAATGGACAAAGTGATCGAAAAGAAAAAGGATGATGCCGAACTACTTTCGGGCATCGATGAATACAAGTACAACTTCGTCGACGAGGCCAAGCCGGTATTCCGCACGCGTAAAGGCTTGGACCGCGAAATCGTCGAGCAGATTTCGGCTAAGAAAGAAGAACCTCAGTGGATGCTGGACTTCCGCCTGAAGGCCTTGAAGCACTTCCAGGAGCGCCCCATGCCAACCTGGGGTGGCGACCTCAGCAAGCTCAATCTGGACGAGATCTACTTTTACACAAGGCCGGCTGAGGCCGAAGGCAAGAGCTGGGATGAAGTGCCCGCGGATATCAAGAAGACCTTCGAGCGCCTCGGTATCCCGGAAGCGGAACAGAAATTCCTTGCCGGCGTCGGTGCGCAATATGAATCCGAGATGGTGTATCACAACATCCAACAGCACCTGGCCGAAAAAGGCGTGATCTTCAAGAGTATTGAGCATGGTCTGCGCGACCATCCAGATCTATTCCGCGAATATTTTGGCAAGATCATCCCAATTGAAGACAACAAATTTGCCGCGCTGAACTCGGCCGTGTGGTCTGGCGGTTCTTTCGTTTACATACCGAAGGGCGTCAAGGTTGAGATGCCTCTGCAGGCCTATTTCCGTGTCAATCAAGCGGATCAGGGACAGTTCGAGCGCACCCTGATCATCGCCGATGAGGGTTCAGAGGCGCATTATGTTGAGGGATGCACCGCACCAATCTACACAACCGATTCCTTCCACAGTGGCGTGATCGAGATCATCGTGAAGAAAGGCGCACGCTTCCGCTACACCACCATTCAGAACTGGTCGAACAATATGTATAACCTGGTGACCCAGCGCGCCCACGTATACGGGAACGCGAAGATGGAGTGGGTGGATGCTAACCTGGGCAGCAAGCTTACGATGAAGTACCCATCTTGCTACCTGCTGGAACCTGGCGCCCACGGTGAAATCCTGTCGATGGCCTTCGCCTCGAAGAAGCAACACCAGGATACTGGCGGCAAAGCGATCCACTTCGCGCCGAACACCAGCAGCAAGATCACATCCAAGTCGATCAGCAAGAGCGGAGGCCGAGCTTCGTATCGCGGGTTGCTGAAAGTGCATCCTGGCGCCGAAGGCTCGAAATCCAACGTCGTTTGCGACGCGTTGCTGCTTGACGAAACTTCGCGCTCAGACACCTATCCTTATATTGAAATTGACGCCGAAGATGTGACCGTGGGCCATGAGGCCTCGGTCTCGAAAGTCGGCGAGGAGCAGCTCTTCTATCTGATGAGTCGCGGTATGAGTGAAGAGCAGGCCGCCGGCATGGTGGTTTCCGGCTTCATCGAGCCGCTGGTCAAAGAGTTGCCCATGGAATACGCCATCGAGATGAACCGTCTGATCCAGCTTCAGATGGAAGGCTCGATCGGTTAAGCGACCAGGAAAAAATGGAAGAACGTAAAACGCGCGTCATCAGACGCTCAGCCTCTGCGCCCGCCGCCAGCCGGGCGGGCCGATTCTCCTTCACGCCGGAGATGATCCCAAGCTTTGCAAACGGCGCAAAGGAAGTCACCTTTTTGCGAGAGTATCGCAAAGCTGCGTGGGAGTCCTTCGAAAAGATAGGCCTGCCGCAGCTAAACGAGGAAGCCTGGCGTCGCACCGACATCCGGCCTCTGAAGACGGATATCTTCAAGCTACCGGAAAGTGTGAAAGGAAAACAGCTGCCCGACGTTCCCAAACGGCTCCTGAAGCCGTTGGCAGGTGAGGGACATGGCGGGCAAATCGTTTTAGGATCCGGAAAGCCAAGCATTGAGCTAAGCAACTCCATCGCAAAGCAAGGCGTTATCTTCACCGATCTGGCCACCGCGACGAAGAAGCATCCAGAGTTAATGAAGAAGATCCTGGGGCAGATCGTAAAACCCGATGAAGGAAAGTTTGCCGCGCTCGCGGCGGCGCTCGCCAGCCGCGGCGTCTTGCTGTACGTGCCGAAAGGCGTGACAGTTGAAGAGCCGTTGCACAGCGTGCTTTGGGGCCCGGGAACCGAGTTGGCCTATTTCTCGCATCTTCTCGTCTGGGTGGAGGACGGCGCATCGGTGACCTATGTTCACGAAGCCGCTTCACCAACTGACGACAAACAGACTTTGCATGCCGGAATTGTTGAATTGCACGTCGGCTCGAGTGCTAGCCTGCGCTTCGTCGAGCTGCAGTCCTGGGGGGAACATGTGTGGAATTTCAGTCATGAACGGGCTCGCTTAATGAAGGATGCCAACCTGGACTGGATCTTCGGTGCGCTCGGCAGTCGTCTCACGAAGAACTTTTCAGAGATAAACCTTGAGGGTGAAGGCAGTACAGCGCGCATGTCCGGGTTCTACTTCACCGATGGCGACCAGCACCTCGATCACGACACACAGCAGAACCATATGGCGCCGCACACCACCAGCGATCTTCTGTTCAAGGGCGCCCTTGAGGACAAGAGCCGCTCTGTATGGCAGGGCATGATTCATGTCGCCCCCGGCGCCCAGCGCACCGATGGCTACCAGGCCAACCGCAATCTGGTCCTCAGCAAAGGAGCGCGTGCTGACTCCATCCCTGGACTGGAGATTCGGGCCGTTGATGTCCGCTGCACCCCTGGGGCACCCGTCGGCAAGATCGACGAAAACGAGCTTTTCTACCTGCGCAGCCGAGGCATCCCGGATCGGGAAGCCCGCCGCCTTATTGTGGAAGGTTTCTTCGACCCTATCATGCAGCGCATCCCCTTTGAGGGCGTGCGCAAACGGTTCCAGCAGGCTATTGTTGAGAAGATGAATTGAGAGTATAGTGAAAATGATCCTAAATTTTTCCCTAGGAGGCAAATGACCGAGCTTCGTTTTACTTCGGCTCCCGACCGGGAGGACATCTACCGGGTGGGGGATCGGGTTGAAGTGTATTGCGACCATGAGGACGACGACGGTGACCGCGTGCGCGGCTGGCTGGAAGGCGTGGTTGTGCAGGTTGACCCTAAGATCGTCGCTGTCCAGTTCAATGAGCCCGTCTACCTGACGGATGGCTGGATGGTGCCGGACCACGTACTTTGGTGCCCGCCGAATTCCCAGCAGATCCGCTCGGCTCACAAGCGCAGGCGACGCCCGCGCAAATAGAGCAATGGCAACCCCGAGCAGCGCCAAAACCCTAGACGTAAATCGCATCCGGGCCGATTTCCCCATCCTGGATATCGAGGTGCGGCCCGGTGTCCCGCTTGTGTATCTGGATTCCGGCGCCAGCAGCCAGAAGCCCACCCAGGTGATCGAGGCGATGAGCAACTTCTATCGCCGCAAATATTCGAACATCCATCGCGGAGTTCACACCTTGGCCGAAGAGGCTACTGCTGATTATGAGTCGGCGCGGGCTAAAGTCGCAAAGTTCATCAACGCAGCCAAACCGCGCGAGATCGTATTTACGCGCAACGCAACCGAGGCCATCAACCTGGTTGTGAACAGCTGGGGACGGGCCAACCTAAACGCCGGCGACGTGGTGCTGCTTACAGAGATAGAGCACCATGCCAACCTGGTGCCCTGGCAGATGCTGTCGGCAGAACGCGGCTTCCGGCTGGAGTTTGTTCCCGTAACCGAAGAAGGCTTGCTGGATATCGGCCAGTTGCCGGCGTTGCTGGAGATGAAGCCCAAGATCGTTGGCTTTACTGCAATGTCAAACGTTCTGGGCACCATCACGCCTGCGGCCGAGATCATTAAGCAAGCGCACGAGGCCGGCGCGCTCACATTGATCGACGGCGCCCAGTCTGTTCCACACCTGCCAACTGATGTGCAGGCGCTGGATGTTGATTTCCTTGCGTTCTCGAGCCAT
>JBOGUK010000164.1:0-4424 GCA_050695915.1 Anaerolineales bacterium | reverse complement strand
GGAAGAGCTGGATGAGATTGTAGACTGGGTTGAGCAGGATCAATGGGCGATATGCTTCGGGAAGCGCCTCCACAGTATAAAAAATTCCGGAGAGATAGATCACCAGTCGCAGCCCGATGCTATAGATATTCTGCACGTCGTTGTAAAAAACAGCCAGTGCGGAAACCAGCAATCCGAGCCCGGCCGTAAACAAGATGATCAGCAGCAGTGAAAACGGTAATAACAAAAGGGCAGGCTTGGACTCGAACCCGAAAAACAGCGCAATTACGGTCAACGGGATCAACGAGATGAGGAAATTGATCAAATGCGAGCCCACGGCGCTCATCACGAAAACAGAACGGGGGACATAGGCTTTCCCGATCAGCCAGCTTCCAGATAGTAGATCAAGGATCGAACTTGTGCTTGCCTGCGCAATAAAGTTCCATACCAGAATGGCGGTTAGCAGGAAGATTGGATAGGCTGGTATGTCGCGCCCAAAGAGATGGGAGAAAACCACAGCCATGATCACCATCGTGGCCAACGGGTCCAGCAGCGTCCACAGCACGCCCAGGGCGGACCTCTTGTAGCGAGCGGTAACATTGCGACGGATCAGGTGCACAATAAACGGGAGAAAATCGACCAGCGCCCGGAGTTCCTCTGCAAAAAGAGAGGGACGCCTCTGGGAATCGTATGTTGCCTCGGGGAGGTCAATCGCTTCAGCCATCGAAATTGACGCCAACCGCGGAATCTTATCAGAAGAAGGTATAGCCATTTTTGCGCTATCATCCCCTGACCCTGGGTCATGCCAAACTCAAGCATAGCAATCGTCACCCCAACCCTGAATCAGGGTGCTTACATCGAAAAGACGATTTTGTCAGTCCTTGAGCAGCAAAATGTTAGCGTTGAATACATTGTCGTCGATGGAGGGTCAACGGACGATACTGCCGATATCCTCAAACGGTTCCAGACCGACATCCAATGGGTCGTGAAGCTGGGGATGGGCCAGTCCGCGGCAATTAATTGGGGCTGGCGGCAGACCAAGGCCCCTGTTCTTGCCTGGCTGAACTCGGATGATGTCCTTTTGCCCCGTGCCTTGGAAAGAGTTGTACGCCTCTTCTCTGGATCATCGGAAAGCGACATTGTCTATGGGAAATGCGACTTCATCGATCAGCACGGCGATTACATCGCAGCTTACCCAACCAGAGATTTCAACTATCCGGAATATGTGTCCGGGGCAGAGAATTTCATACCCCAACCATCCACTTTCCTTAAGCGTCAGGTTTTCGAATCACTGGGCGGGGTAGACGAAGGCCTGAATTTCCTGCTGGACTTTGATTATTGGATTAGAGCCGGCCTGGTATTCAAGATCGATCATTTTCCTGAAACCCTTTCGCAGTTGCGGCTTCATAGCGAGGCAAAATCAATTAAGCGCCTAAATGGCTTTGCAAACGAGCTAGTCTCTATCTACAGCAGGTTCTTTACCCGTCCCGATCTGCCGCAAAGTATTCTCGACTTAAGAAAAAAAGGGCTAAGAAACGCAAATCTTATTGCAGCAAATATCTCATCTTGGGGGCAGGATTTTTCGGCGGCTCGGACTTTCGCGCTCGCCAGCTACAGGATCAACCCACTTAAGCCCAGCCCGTTTCTCCCCTTTTATTTGATGGGGAAACCAGGACTGAATGTCATTATGCACTTACAAAAGAATCCATACATCAAATACACTTAGACAATGCCAAAGCCGGGTGTTTACAACGTCGCGCACTTGTACTACCCCGAACTTAACATCGGCGGCGTTGAACAACACATCCGATCACTGGTTGCCGGGGAGCCGGAAAAATATAGGTGGTTCCTCATCGCGCCTGTTTCACAGGTATATCGGGAAGTCCTCAACGGACTCGGAGTCGCAATTCCTAACTGGAATCCAAAATCCATTTGGAAGCCCGGATCTCTTCTCGCACTGATCCGACTCCTGCGCAAACATCGCATTCACTTGCTGCATATCCATGGACCGGAAGCATTCATATCGGGGAAACTGGCAGCGCTGGCGTGCCAGATACCAGTAATCATCACCGTTCACCTTCGATTCGCCGATTACTTCAGAGGCAGGAGCCTGCTCGCGTGGCTAAAGAGAAGCATCTACCTATTCCTCGATTCGATCCTGAATCTCCTTGTCAAACCTTACACCATTTACGTATCGGAGCGGGATCGAGAAAGAAATCAGAAGCGTGAAAATCCCACTAGAGTTTACGTTGTGCGAAATGGAGTAGATATTCAGGAATTCTCCTCTGCCAAAAATGCGCGCTATCGGATTCGTCGTTCTATTGGCATTTCTCCGTCGACCCTGATTGTTTCTTTTATTGGTCGCCTGGATCACCAAAAGGGAGTAAATACCTTGTTGAGCGCCTATAAGGATTTCAGCGAACACCGTCCAAACACAACGTTATGGCTTATCGGCGATGGCCCACTGCGCGGCGAGTGCGAAGAAATGGTCGCCAACAACCAGAACGGCAAAGTTGTCTTTTGGGGCTTTAGGGATGACGTGCCCGAACTCCTATCGGCCACCGATATATTTGTATTGCCCTCAAACTATGAGGGCACATCTTTCGCTCTTTTAGAGGCGATGGCTTCACGGCTGCCAGTAATAGCCACCGAGGTCGGAGAAGCCAACAGGATCATCAAGGATGGAATCACTGGGATATTGATTCCGCCGGAAGATACCGAACGAATGGCAGGGGCGCTGCTGGATCTTGCAACAAACAGCAGCCTGCGAAGAAAGCTGGGGGGCGAGGCGCGGAAAACCATGAGGGAATTTTCAATCGGCCAGATGGTTGATGATGTGTCGCGTGTTTATCGCCAGGCGCTAAAACTCGATCAATGACCCCCGTTCCCGAGGCCCGCGACCGTATCCTCATCTGCCGTTCTAACCCCGTGGCGCCGGACCCGCGCGTAGCCAAGGCAGCCGCCGCCCTGGCCGCGGCGGGCTACCCTGTCCAGGTCATTTGCTGGGATCGAACCGGTGCGCTTCCGCTCGAGCAAACCTTGGCCAGCAACGAAGGGATCTCCATTACGCGCCTGCCGCTCGCAGCAAGCTACGCATCCGGCATAGGCAACCTGCCGGCGCTGCTCCGCTGGCAGTGGCGCCTTTTGCTGCGCCAGCTGAAAGAAAGGCGCAACTACGACATCATCCATGCCTGCGATTTCGATACCATGCTGCCAGCTTTGGTTCTAAAGGCCATCTCCGGAAAGAAAGTGGTCTACGACGTTTTTGATTTCTACGCCGATCATCTCCGAAAGACGCCGGGATTCATTAAATCGGTTATCCGCCGTCTGGACTATTGGGCCATCAACCGCGTTGACGCAGTCATCCTGGCGGACGAAAACCGCAAAGAGCAAATTCGTGGAACCAGGCCTCGTCACCTCGCAATCATCTACAACACGCCCGAAGAGCCGAAAATCAAGCTTGAAGAATCCCACAATAAGAGCGCTTTCTCAATTGCCTACATCGGTCTGCTCCAAGTTGAGCGCGGGTTGCTCGAATTGCTGAACGTCATGGGGAAGCATCCGGAATGGACGCTAACCCTTGCCGGCTTCGGCGGCGACGAAGAGCGCCTCGGGAAGGAATCTGCCAAATTGGAAAACGTAACCTGGCGCGGGCGAATTCCTTATGAAGAAGCGCTTCGAGTGAGCGCCGAGGCGGATGTGCTCATTGCCACATACGATCCGAAGATCCCCAATCACAAATACGCCAGCCCCAACAAACTCTTCGAAGCCATGATGCTGGCGAAGCCCATCATCGTCGCCCGTGGCACGAATATGGACGTCATCGTGGAACGCTGGAACATGGGGCTCGTAATGGATTACGGCGACGTCACGGCCCTGGAGCGCGCCATCGCCGCGCTCGCAAACGATAACGCTTTACGCAAGACGTTGGAGCAAAACGCCCGCCGCGCCTACGAAACCGAATATAACTGGAACATAATGAAGCAGCGGTTGCTGGACCTATACGAGAAGGTGGCGTCCGGTGTCCAGGGCTAAGATCGCCTTGATTGCGAATACTGATTGGTATTTGTACAACTTTCGCGCTTCCTTTGCCAAACATCTTCTGCAATTGGGTCACGAAGTCATCTTCATTTGCCCTTCCGGCGCATATACACAGGCATTCAAAGAGATGGGCATCCAGTGGGTGAAATGGGATGTGAACCGCCAAATCGGGCCGCCCTGGCAGGAACTCGGTTCCATCCTGCGACTGGCGAAAATCTACCGCGAACACGAGCCTCACATAGTTCACGCGCACACCCTCAAAGCTGTGCTATACGCCTCGCTGGCCTCATTTTTTGGACACACCCCCATGCTCGTCAATTCCATTGCCGGCCGCGGCCATGTTTATTCGTCGAATAAGCCTTTATACGTGATTCTCCGACCTGTCCTCAACGTGTTATTTTGGG
>JBOGUK010000163.1:0-11058 GCA_050695915.1 Anaerolineales bacterium | reverse complement strand
GCCTTCAAAAGCAAATTGAAGGGTTTAAACCCGAATTCGAGGTCCGTGACGTCGGCACCGTGACCCAAGCCGGTGACGGCATCGCTCGTGCCTCTGGTCTAGCCCAGGTCCAAGCCCAGGAGTTGGTGCAGTTCAACAACGGTGTGATGGGTATTGCCTTCAACTTGGAGCAGGACAACGTGGGCATAATCATCATGGGCGAATTCTCCGGGATCGAAGAAGGCATGATGGTGCGCTCCACGAGGCGCATTGCCTCCGTTCCTGTGGGCGATGGAATGGTGGGCCGTGTAGTGAACGCGCTTGGCGAGCCGGTGGACGGCAAAGGCCCCATCGCATTCAGCCAATATAGGCCCATTGAGCGCATTGCCCCTGGTGTGATCCAGCGCAAAGACGTCGATACGCCGGTTCAAACGGGAATCAAGGCCATCGACGCCCTGACCCCTGTCGGCCGTGGACAGCGCGAATTGATCATTGGAGACCGGCAAACGGGCAAGACGGCTCTTGCTATCGATACGATCATCAATCAAAAGGGGCAGGACCTCATTTGTATTTACGTCGCCATCGGCCAGAAAAAGGCTGGCATTGCGCGCACCGTAGCCATCCTCGAAGAGCATGGCGCCATGGACCACACGGTGGTCGTGGTGGCCTCGGCAGAAGAGCCCGCCGCGCTGCAGTACATCGCGCCGTATGCTGGCTGCGCCATCGGCGAAGAGTTCATGGAGACCGGCCGAGACGCGCTGATCGTCTACGACGATCTTTCGAAGCATGCATGGGCTTATCGCCAGGTTTCGCTGCTTCTGCGCCGCCCTCCTGGTCGCGAGGCTTACCCCGGCGACCTGTTTTACTTGCACTCGCGTTTGCTCGAGCGCGCTGCGCGCCTTGCCGACAAGTACGTTCACGTTCCCGAGAGTTTCAAAGAAGATACTGCCGAAGAAAAGGACGCAGTGGAGGGCAATGTTTACGCAGGCCCATTAGCTAAACACGATGCTGAACAAGCCCTCAAAGATAGTAAGAGTAACAACAAGCTCGCCAAGCTCAAGGGTTCCGGCGGTTCGCTGACCGCGTTGCCCATCATCGAAACGCTGCTTGGCGACGTGTCTGCTTATGTACCCACCAACGTGATCTCGATCACCGACGGGCAGATCTATTTGGAAGCTAACTTGTTCTACGCCGGCATCCGCCCCGCCATCAACGCGGGTCTCTCGGTATCTCGCGTGGGCGGCGATGCGCAGACCAAGGCGATGAAACAAGTGGCCGGCGGATTGCGCCTTGACATGGCCTCGTTCCGCGAGCTGGCGGCTTTCGCGCAGTTTGGTTCGTCGCTGGATAAAGCCACGCAAGCGCAGTTGAATCGCGGTCAGCGCTTGCAGGAAATTCTTAAACAACCACAATACCAGCCAGTCTCACTGGAACGCGAAGTCGTTTCCATCTATGCTGGCACCAGCGGAGTGGCAGACAAGATCCAGATCGAGCGCGTCACTGAGTGGGAGGACGCGTTGCTGCGCCACATGGAAGCATCACACGGCGATATCCTGAAAGAGATTCGCACGAAGAAAGCCCTGAGCGACGAGCTCAAAGCCAACTTGCGCAGCGCCATCGAATCCTTCAACAGCACCTGGCAGTAGACTGCGTTCGCTCTTGCTCTAGAGTTACGGAAGATGCATTCGGCTTGCTCAAGAAACTAAAGTGATCTGTCAACTGTCTACTGTAAACCGTCAACTATCAAATGGCTAATACCCGCGAGATCCGCCTCCGAATACGTAGCGTAAAGAATATTTCTCAAGTGACGCGCGCCTTGCAGGCGGTTAGCGCCAGCCGCGTGCGCAAGGCCATGGATGCCGTGCAGCGCACTCGTCCATATGCCACAAAGGCCTGGCAGGTGCTCACCCACATTGCCGGGCAGCCCGGCCGCGGCGCTCTGCATCCGTTGTTGACGGAGCGCAAAGCAATCAAGAACGTCATCGTAGTGATGATCAGCGGCGATCGCGGGCTCGCCGGCCCTTACAACACGAACGTTCTTCGATATACGCTCAACCAGTTCCGTACTTATCAAACGCCGGTTCGCTTTGTGGCCGTCGGGCGCAAGGGGGCCGAGCTGCTGTATCGCCGCGGCATGCAGGTGATGGCGCAGTTCACCGACCTGCCCGCAGAGCCCGGTTTCACCGACGTCTCGCCGATCGGGCGCATTCTGGTTGAAGAGTTCCTCTCCGGCAGTGCTGATGAGATCTATTTGATTTACACTAGTTTCATTAATATGATCCGCCAGGTGCCCACTACCAAAAAACTGCTCCCGCTGGAGTTCATGACCACCGAGGGGCTGGTGGATCAGGCGCAGTTTGAATCCAGGGCCAGCGGCCCGGCGGCTGCATATATTTACGAGCCCGGCCAGTATGAAATCCTTGAGCAGATCGTGCCGCGCTTTACCGCGCTGCAGGTCTACCAGGCGCTGCTCGAATCAACCGCCAGCGAGCACGCCGCTCGCATGGTGGCAATGAAGAACGCCACCGATAACGCCAGCGACCTGGCTTCGGCGCTCACCCTGGAATACAACAAAGTCCGCCAGCAGGGCATTACCAACGAAATGCTGGATATCGCCGGCGGCGCCGAAGCGCTTGCCCAGGCAGGGTAATTTTGGAGGAAGAATGGCAGAAGCAACAGGACGAGTAGCTCAAATACTTGGCGGCGTTGTCGACGCCGCTTTCCCCGAAGACGATATGCCGGAGATCTACCATGCAGTGGAGATCCAGCGCCCGGGTAAAAACCCCGTGATCCTTGAGGTGCAAAACCACTTGGGCGGCGGAATGGTGCGCGGGGTGGCCATGGATGCCACTGAAGGTTTGCAGCGCGGCATGGAAATCGTCAACACGGGTGCGCCGATCACGGTTCCCGTGGGCCCGGCTACGCTAGGGCGCATGTTCGACGTACTGGGCAACCCCATCGACGGCTTGGGCGAGGTGAAGAGCGAGACGTATTACCCGATCCATCGACCCGCGCCGGCGTTCGAAGAGCAAGCCACCAGCGTGGAAGTCTTCGAGACCGGCGTCAAAGTGATCGACCTGATCGCGCCGTTCACCAAGGGTGGCAAGACTGGCATCTTTGGCGGCGCCGGCGTGGGCAAGACCATCATCATCCAGGAACTCATCCGCTCCATCGCCACCGAACACGAGGGCAACTCCGTTTTCGCCGGCGTAGGCGAGCGCACCCGTGAGGGCACGCAGATGTATCGCGAGATGATGGAATCCGGCGTGCTCAAAGACACCGTGCTCGTCTACGGCCAAATGAATGAACCCGCCGGCAGCCGCCTGAGAGTGGGCCTTACTGCCCTCACCATGGCGGAATACTTCCGCGACCAAGGCCGCGATGTGCTCCTGTTCATCGACAATATTTTCCGCTTCAGCATGTCCGGTTCCGAAGTGTCCGCGCTCTTGGGACGCATGCCTTCGGCCGTGGGTTACCAGCCGACGCTGGCCACTGAGATGGGTCAATTACAAGAACGCATCACGTCCACCCGCACCGGTTCGATCACGTCGATGCAGGCGGTTTACGTTCCCGCCGACGATTATTCTGATCCCGCGCCGGTAGCCACCTTCACGCACTTGGATGCCACCATCTCGCTTGAACGTTCCATCGCCGACAAAGGCATTTACCCCGCGGTGGATCCGCTGGCTTCCACCTCGCGTATCCTCGATCCCAACATCGTGGGCGAAGATCACTACCGCACGGCCCGCGAAGTGCAGCGCGTGCTGCAGCGCTACAAGGACCTGCAGGACATCATCGCCATCCTCGGCATCGATGAACTCAGTGAAGACGACAAGCTCATCGTCGCCCGCGCCCGCAAAGTCGAGCGCTTCTTCTCGCAGCCGTTCTTCGTCGCCGAGCAGTTCACTGGCATCCCGGGTAGCTACGTGACCCTGGCGGAAACCGTGCGCGGCTTCCGCGAGATCCTCGATGGCAAACACGACGATCTTCCGGAACAAGCCTTCATGCTCGTTGGCACCATCGAGGCGGCTGTCGAAAAGGCGAAGAAACTGGCCGCAGAATAGTCCGTTCCAGAAATTGATCTTGAATCGTGAATTGGAAGCTAGTTAACTAAGTGACCAAGAAACTAAATGACTGAGAAACTAAGAAACTAATCATGCCAATCCGCTGCGAAATCGTTTCCCAAGACCGTTCCGTGTTCGAGGGTGATGTCGACTATGTGGGCATTCCCGGAGCGGACGGTGATATGGGCATTCTGCCCAATCACGCTCCGCTGCTGTCGACTATTCGCTTGGGAGTAGTGAAGGTGCGCCGCGGCTCCGAGGAACTCGATTTCACCATCACCGGCGGCATCGTCGAGGTGCAGCCGACCGTCGTGACGATCTTGGCCGACGCGGCCGAAAACATCGAAGAGATCGATATCGCCCGCGCTGAACAGGCCAAACGCGAGGCCGAGGAGCGCCTGGCGGAAGGCCCTCCCCCCGGCACGGATGCCTTCCTCGCCGCCGAGGCCGCCTTGCATCGCTCCACGCTGCGCCTCGAAATGGCGCAGCGTTTCGGGCGCACCCGCCGCCAGCGCGGCGAGATGCCCACCCAACGCTCCACCGAGTAAAATCGGTACGAAGTGCCGTTGCGAGCCCGCCTTTTGGCGGGCGTGGCAATCTCCACCTACATGACTGAACTTACCCTCAAATCAAGGAGTGCGTTGCCAGCTAGCTTTTTGGCGGGCGTGGCAATCAATATCTGATATGGCTGGTTTCTCCCGTGAACTAGGCATCGACTTGGGCACGATGTTTATTCGCATCGTCGAGGGGGAGCAAGTGGTTCTTGAAGAACCCACGATCGTAGCCGTCGACATTGAAGAGCAGAAGATGGTTTCCCTTGGTTCAGAAGCGCTGACTATGGTGGGACGCGTCCACAAGGAGAACATCGAAGTGGTGCGTCCACTGCAAAAAGGCGTCGTCGCGTACTATGAGCTTACCGAACTGCTGCTCGATCAACTTGTGCGTAAAGTGGGCGGCTCGGTTCGCATTTTTAAACCGCGCATCATGATCACCCATCCATACGGAATCACCAGCGTGGAACGGCGCGCCGTCCACGAGGCTGCGCTGCAGGTGGGCGATGCCACGCTGATCCCGCAGCCGCTGGCGGCCGCGTTGGGTATCGATCTGCCTGTGGGCACGCCGACGGGAAACATGGTTGTGTGCATGGGCGGGGGTTGCACTCAGTCCGCGGTGATCGCCATGAACGACGTGGTTTCCGGCGAAACGCTGCGCCAGGGCGGGCTCGACCTGGATGACGCCATCGCCGCTTATGTACGTCGCAAATACGGCTTGCACATCGGGCAGCGCACGGCCGAAATGGTGAAGCTGCGCATCGGTGCGGCTGTTCCACAGGACGAGGAGCAAACCGTCGAATTGCAAGGCCAGGATCAGGTGACCGGGCTGCCGCGCCCGCTCACGCTGACCACGGCCGAGGTCGTCGAGGCCGTGCAGCCCGCTCTGGATGACGTGTTCGAGATGACACGCCGCGTTCTGGAAAAGACGCCGCCCGAACTCGCCTCCGATATCATCGATCGCGGAGTGGCCCTGTGCGGCGGCGCAGCTTTGCTGCGCGGCATGGACCGCCTGGTGACCCAGAAACTCGGCGTACCCACATACCTGGTGGACAACCCGATGACCTGCGTAGCCGAAGGCGCGCTGCGCGCGCTGAGTATCTATTCAACGCTGCAAAGACATTTGCAGTAAAGCAACCTTTTCAAATTTCGCATATCGTTCTCGACATTCAAGTGTAAGAAGCGAACCCCTTGCCTATCAAACGCAGGCCGAGGACTTCAGCAGGCATTCTCCTCTTCCGTCGCCGCGGCGCGCCGGAAGTGTTTCTCGTGCATCCTGGCGGCCCATTCTGGACCAAAAAGGATACGGGCGCCTGGTCTATCCCCAAGGGCGAGTACGAACCCGGAGAGGATCCGTTGGCCGCGGCGAAGCGTGAGTTCGCCGAGGAGATCGGCTTGGCGCTGGATGTTGTAACCAATTCCGGCGCAGAACCCAGGGCGCTTAAGCCGATCACGCAGAAAAATGGCAAAGTGGTTCAGGCCTGGGCGATCGAAGGCGACCTGGATCCCGCGTCCATCAAGAGCAACGAATTCGAATTGGAATGGCCGCCGAAGAGCGGAAAGCGCATCACCATCCCCGAGGTCGACCGGGCGGGTTGGTTTATTGTGGATGAAGCCGTCGAGAAGATCAACCCGGCGCAGGCTGCGCTGGTGAGGGAGCTGATACAGCTGGTGAAAAGGGAGTAGGGCAAACGTCCGTTAAACTTAACCTGTGAGTCCATATTACTCAGATACTGATCCCGAGATAGAGGAACTCCAGATCCGCCTGTTGCGCGGAGCGCCTCCCTGGCGCAAGATGCAAATGCTGGCCGGACTGAACACAGCGGCGCGGCAGTTAGCAATCAGTGGGTTACGCATGCGATACCCGCAGGCGGACGAAACCGAACTGCGCAGGCGACTGGCGGAGCTTTTGTTGGGTGAAGAATTGGGGCGCAAGTTCTATGGGGATCTCGACGAGCAGCGTTAATCGCCGCACATTCAGATTGCCTGAATATGATTACAGTCAGTCGGGCGCGTATTTTGTGACGATATGTGTTCGTTAAAGGCAAAATCGGCTCGGTTCAATTCTAGATGGCACCATAATCCTTAACGAAATCGGCCGAATAGCAAGAGATACATGTGGCGTTGGTTGTATCATACGTTCCCGGCAATCCGTATACCGATTTTTTGCGTGATGCAGAATCATGTCCATGGAATTATTGCGATTTCTGACACCCATCGTAGGGACGGCTTGCATCCCTCGTCGCCGCGATGCGGCTCACTCGGGACAGGCGCCGCCCAGGGCGTTTTGCCAAAACGCCCCTACGTGACCGAAACCGTTAGGCAGGCTAGTTGGCCCATACAAAACGCATTCAACGGCGATGATTAATAAGACGTTTAACTAAACCGGGATCGGGCCCGGGCGCTCGGGTTCTGCCTGCGGTTCGCTGTCTGAGGCATCCGCAACCAACGCACCGTCCTCAATGCCCTTCTGCACCCAGAAATCCGCGAAATGCTCGATAATAAGGTTGGGGTTGTCTTTGTTTACGCGGAAGGAATCGCGACCGCGAAACACTTTCTCCCTGCCCCTGCCCTTCCATTGCAGCTTGTAATAGCGGCCGTCAAATGACGATGTGAGCAACTCAAACTTGATGCCGGCCAGCGTCTTCTTCAGCAATTGGTTGTAGTAGTTCAAGATCTGCGTGCGGCCCTTGTACGCTTTACCGGCATACGTGAGCGTGCCGACAGTCTTCTCGTATAACGCCGCGGCCTTGTTCGGATCGCCGCTGTTCAGCGCGGCGATGTATAGCGCGGGCAGATTCGGATTGGGCGCCAACGGATCAGCGACAGGCGCCGAAACGGGCCAATCGAACGCCTTGATCACGTTCCACCGCGCAGCCCCGTCTTCCTGCGTGGTGGCTAGTTCCCAGAAGTTTGCGCCTTGCAGGTTCATGTCTTTGGATTTCTGCAGGAAAGCCTTCACCTGATCTGGCGTGGCGCTCCAGTCGCCCTGGGTGTATGCAGACCCCGTGGGCACGAACGGGCGCCACGGCGCGATCTTGCGATATTCATCGTAAGACCTTTGCAGTTGCTGCGCAGGGTTGGTTGACCCGACCCAGTAGATCTGCGGCAGGCTGAGGTCGACGTAATTCAGGAACATGGCGAACGGGAACGCAGGATGCACATTGGGATAACGATAGGTGCTCAGGCCCAGCGGCAGCTTTCCCACGCCAGCTCGAAGCGTTTCCATATAGGTGCGCGCTTTGGTGGCCATTCCGGTGGCTTTGAACTGCCCTTCGGCGTTGACCACGAAGCCATCCAGGCCGAGCCCCTTGATGCGCTCGATGGCTTTGGCGGCTTCAGCTTTCGGGTCTGCGCCGTAGACGTATTGCCAGCCCCAGGCTTTGATCCCGCGGGCTTTCAGCGCGGCCACCACTGGCGGTACCAGGTCCATGCCGCCGGAGATGCCGTACGTATAGCGCCCATCCGCCACCTTGATGATGGCGTAGGTCAGCCCGCCGGATTTCACCAGGTCGGCGATCTTGGTGGCATTGCCCCCAAAGAGGCGGCTGTTTTGCCAGATGAAGATGCCTTTGCCGTAGATGCTCATTGTTCCTTCCTTGATGCAAGAAAAATGCCAAAGAATTTATGATTTGAGATTTTTGACCTTTGATTTCTAATTTCCCCCTCCGGGCGGATTAAATCATAGGTTTTATCCTTAATGGCGTTATTGGAGGACGTTGTAAAGCAAGTCGTCACCGGTAGGGGCGGGGGTTACCCCGTCCCTGTTTCCTCCTGACCAAAAGATATTATTCCGCGATGGGCTACCCCCCGTGGACTGTAAAGTTGTTGTGGTTTTTGTGGGTGTGGGGCCATCATTACCCTCGGCTGCGCTCAGGGCAAGCTTTACAGGAACCCATCTTTCCCCTAGCGGCAAGACTTATTCAAAGGCCTGAGCGGGCGCACGGCGGTGCGCCTGCTACTATGTGGATGGTAACGTGCGAAACGGAGTTGAATGATCGCATAGATGACGCGTTTTGTGGGAAAACCGAGACGTTTGTCAAGGTGTTTATCTTGAGGCCGCCAGGGAGTTTTCGTCACTCCCAATATTTGTGCGAACCGTAATGCCGGTAGATCTCGTCGAGCCAGCGCTCGTCGCTGGTCTGCGGCCAGTGTTCCTTGTCGAAGCCGGGTGCGTTGGCGAGCAGTTCCTTGTCCACGTCGAGGACGTATTCGTTGCGATCCAGATCCAGGGTGAGCGTGTTCCACGGGACGGCGTACAGTTTGTTGCCGACTCCTAACGCGCCGCCGAAGGAGAGCACCGCATAGGCAATGCGCCCTTCCTGCCAATCCAGCATGATCTCTTCGATCTTGCCCACGCGTTCGCCGGCTAAGTTGCGCACGGGGTAGCCGGTGAGCTCTTTGGCGCTGATCGCCAGCGGGGGAGCATGTATCTTGGGCATGGAAAACTTCTGTCCCCGAAAACGGGCGCACTATGTGCTGCGTTATGAAGTGTAGGATCAGCTCATGAAGATTTTCTTTTGCGGGGACGTGATGACGGGGCGCGGCGTAGACCAGGTGCTGCCGCACCCGGGTTCGCCGCGCCTCTATGAAAGCTATTTGCGCAATGCGCGCGACTACGTCGCGTTGGCGGAAAAGGCCCACGGGACGATCCCGCGCCCCGTGTCCCTTGATTACATCTGGGGCGATGCTTTGGATATCCGGAAGGAACAAAGTCCGGATGTAATGATCGCCAACCTGGAGACTGCGATTACGACAAGCGACGACCATGAATCGAAGGGTGTGAACTATCGCATGCATCCCGCCAACGCTCCGGTGCTGTCTGCCGCGCAGATCGACATTTGCTCGCTAGCCAACAATCATGTCCTCGATTGGGGCCAGCCGGGCTTGCACGAAACCTTGGATGCATTGGACACAAACGAGATCCTGCACGCGGGCGCCGGACGCACGCTGGCGGACGCGCAGGCGCCTGCGGTGACCGAGGTTCACGGCGGGCGCGTGCTCGTCTTCGGCATGTGCCACGCGTCCAGCGGCGTGCCGCCCGCGTGGGCGGCTGCCGAAGAGCGCGGCGGCATATTTCTGTTGAGCACGCTCGATGAGCGCGCTGTTGCGCAAGTGGGCGAATTGATCGCAGGCCATAAGCGTTCAGGCGACGTTGCCGTCGCCAGCATTCATTGGGGTGGCAACTGGGGCTATGCAGTGCCAGGCGGGCACGTGTCTTTCGCCCACGCGCTGATCGACTCAGCCGGCGTCGACATTGTGCACGGGCACTCCTCGCACCACCCGAGGCCGATTGAGATTTACCAAGGGCGCCCCATTTTCTACGGCTGCGGGGACTTCATCAATGATTACGAAGGCGTGAGCGGTTACGAGGAATTCCGCGACGATCTGACGTTGATGTACTTCGTCGACGTCGACCCAGTTCCATTCAAGTTTCGCAAAGTGGAGATGCATTGCAGGCAAATCCGTCGCTTCCGCCTGCAGCGCGCCGCGCAGGCCGACGTGCGCTGGATGCGTGAAAGGTTGCAAGAAATCTCGCGACCCTTTGGGGCGCGAGTTGAGTTGGAAGAAAATGTATTAGTCGTTAAGCAATAAAAACGGAGGAAATGAAACTGCGAAAATTGGATTCAGCATCTGTAGGGCGAGGTTACCTCGCCCTCTGATAGCGAGGGCGGGGAGAACCCCGCCCCCACCGCTACTCGCTTCGCTCAGTGCAGGCTCTGCGAAGCAATCTCCCGGCCACAATCCATGGGGCCGTAACTTGCTAACGCGGGTTTTAAATCCGCCCCACAATTGAAAGAGCGCGCCCTTTTTGCTTTTCGAAAACGTTCCCCTTTTCCTGTCATTCCGAGCCGCCGAGTCCATCCCATGGGCTCGGCATCCGCTGAGCACATGATGATGTACTCGGCGAGTGCGAGGAATCCGTGAATCGTACCGCTGTAAATGGCCATAGCGGGAGAGAAATCATGGTGTAATTAATGTTTCAGAAATCATGACCTATTCCATCGTTGCCTTTGATCCAGAAGTTAAGCAGTTCGGCGTCGGCGTGCAGACGCACCAGCCCGCCGTCGGCGCCGTGGTGCCCTGGGTGCGCGCCGGCGTGGGTGCGGTGGCCACGCAATCGCTCACCAATATCGCCTTCGGACCGCTCGGCATTGAAATGCTGGCCGGCGGTATGAGCGCCGAAAAAACGCTCGCCGCGCTGCTCGCCGGCGACGATGGACGCGCCCGCCGCCAGGTGGCCATCGTGGATAAGAACGGCAATGTGGCCGCGCACACCGGCGAAGGCTGCATCCCGTTCTTCGGCCATAAGGTCGGGACGCACTACAGCGTGCAGGCCAACATGATGACGAAAGACTCCGTGCCTGCTGCCATGTCCGCGGCGTTCGAAGGCGCCAGGGGCGCCCTGATGGAGCGCATGATGCAGGCGCTCGAAGCCGCCGAAGCCGAAGGCGGCGATATCC
>JBOGUK010000162.1:0-18602 GCA_050695915.1 Anaerolineales bacterium | reverse complement strand
GGCCATAAATGCGATGGTCGTATCCGGGCGCACAAAGCAAGCGTAGGGTTCGCCTTTGGCGGCGGCATGCAGCATCTCAGGCCCATAATCACTGGTGCCGCCGCTGGGCACCGTGTGCGCGCTGATTAACCCAGGGAAGCGCAAGGCGCGGAAGTCCAGTTTGGTCTGCGTGCTTTCCGCCAATAAATTGTGGCGCTTCGAATAGTAATTCCCCAGCATTTCGGAATACAACTTGTTAATGCCGTACATCGTGGCCGGGAAATTCCATTCGTCCTCGCGCACCGCGGCATGCGCCGCCTTCGTCTCCAGGTCCGGCATTCCGTAGATCGCCTTGGAGCTCGGGAACATGAAGAGCACCGGCTTGCCCCGCCGCTCTGATTGCTGCGCCGCCATTTCCAGCAGCTGCGCGGTGCCGTCCACGTTCACCTGGTGCGCCTTATAGGGAGCGCGTTCTGCGCTCGTGGAAAGCAGCGCAGCCAGATGATAGACCACATCGATTTCATATTCAGCTGCAATTCCATCCAGCAAGGACCTATCCAGGATGGAACCCTTCGTGTGTTGGGATTTGCCACGCAGATCAGCAGGCGGTTCTTGCAGGTCCAGCGTCAGGATTTCGTTTTGCTTATCGCCGGCCAGTTCGTTCAGGAGAGCCAGCCCGATCTCACCGCAGGCTCCCGTAATCAGGATTTTCGGCATTCGTTCTCCAAAAGGGAATGGCGACATTATAAAAGCAAAGAAATTGCCGCATACGGACGGACTTACGGAAGATATACTGAAACCAGGAGGCGCGATGGCTGACGAAAAGGCGAAAACTGAACAAAATCCCGAAAAAGATGACGCAGAAAAGGAACTCCGCGCCGACCGCGACGATGCCCTTGGCTACTCGCGGGAAGTGATCCCCGCAGAAGAGGGCGGCGAGATCGAAGGCGCCAAAATCCCTGAAGAGAAAAAGGCGCCCGAATAGTGCCCCCCTGCACGCCCAGGCAATAGGCGGGACGGCTCCCGCCTATTGTCATTCCGACCGCAGGCGAAAGCCGAGGGAGGAATCCCTTTCCCGGACTGAGATACACTCCTTGGCGATAAGGGAAAATCCCCCCTGAAAGGTCGCTGCAGTTATTCATTGCAGCGCGGGCAAGTTGTAAAACCCAAATCCCCAAACCGGCCAAGCTTTCTAATATGCCCCATTGCTCAGCTCGGAAAGCCCTGAACCCAGCGGCCAACTTCCACACCTCCCGACCTCTTGACGTCTCGGCCTTATTTCCGCTTGACTTAGCACGGATGTTCGTGTATATTCATAGCACAAATGGACGACTTAACGCGGTTGTCAAGGCCTTTTGTCAAGCCCGCCCTGAGGTTAGTCCTCGCTATCCGTGAGGGTTTGCTACACCCCCACCCCCAAAACCATGCCCTGAGCGGAGCGAATGGGAAACAACATCTTGACAGTCCGCATGCCGTCCCAGGAGGCCTTAAATGATGATGGCCAAAAGACGTAAGGGATTAAGCGAACGCCACAAGAAGATCCTGGCTGTATTGGAAAAATACCAGGCCGAATCTGGCTACCCCCCTTCCATCCGCGAAATTGGCAAGCAAACCGGTATTTCTTCCACCTCAGTGGTCAACTACTATTTAAACCAGCTCGAGGAAGAAGGCTACATTGAACGCGATCGCAAGATCTCGCGCGGCGTACGCCTGGTGAAGAACCTCTCCGGCAAGGTGCAAGGCGCCGCCTCCGCCGTGCGCAATGCGGTTGAAGACCTGATCCGCGTGCCCGTGATCGGGCGCATCGTCGCCGGCGAACCGATGCCAGTGCCCGGCTCCGATTTCGGTTATTACGATCCGGACAGCGGTGTGGAGATCGCTCGCAGCCTGTTGAAGCCGGGCGACAAAGAAGAAGACCTTTTTGCCCTCGAAGTCCAGGGAGACTCCATGGTGGACGCCATGGTGAACGAAGGCGACATTGTGGTAATGAAGCGCGCCCAGGAAGCCCGCAACGGCGAAATGGTGGCCGTCTGGCTCAACGACCGCGACGAAACCACCTTGAAATATTTCTACAAAGAAAACGGGCGCATCCGTCTCCAGCCCGCCAACCCCACCATGCAGCCCATCTACGTGGATAACCCGCGCGCCGTACAGGTGCAAGGCAAAGTGGTGCTGGTAATCCGGCAAATGGAGCAAGCCAGCCGCAACTAGCCACGAAGTCATAGTGCTGTGTCGCGATATGACATGTTACATGTTACATCTTCTACCTTTGTTCCCACGGCCGGAGCCTGTCCCGACCCGCTCGAACGAGCGGGTCTTTCGTTTGTCATTCCGAACAGCCGAGGCTGTCGCAGCTGGACTGCGAGAGCCGAGTAGCTGCCACGTCCTCGGCGAGGTGAGGAATCCCTGAGGCCAGCAATTATGGGGACGCCTCAAAGGGAAGAGGAGATCTTAGGGAGGAATAGCCTTACAATTACCGTCATGGCCCTTGCAAATAAAGAACGCGTACTCGTCACGCTACTGCGGGAGATCGCTGCTGAGCAAAAAATCCAGCTCACGAGCTTTTCACAGGATTGGATCCTGAGGCTGGAAAGTGGCGGCCGCGCGCGGCACGTGTTCGGCTACAACTTCGAACTCAACTCGGCCACGGCAGAACTCATTGCTGGCGACAAGGCTGCCATTTCCGATCTACTGGCCAACCAGGACATCCCGCGCGTTGAGCACAAGCTGTTCCTGCACCCGCGGCTTGCAGGTTACGTTTCCGAGAAGGGCAACTTCGCCAACATGCTGGCCTACGCCGGTGAGCACGGCTTTCCCCTCGTGATCAAACCCAACGAAGGCACCGGCGGCGAAGACGTCACTCGCGTGGACAATGTTGCGGAGATGGAACAGTCCGCCATAGCGCTCTTCCAGGTGCATCGAGCGATCTGCCTCTCAGCGTATCTTGATATTGAACAGGAATATCGAGCATTGATGCTCGATGAGGAGTGTGAGTTGCTCTACGCCAAGCGACGCCCTCACGTAATCGGCGATGGAAAATCCAGCGTGCTGGAATTGATCGAAAAGCTGCACCTGCAAGGCTTACTTACTCAGAACCAGGCCGCCCAAGCCATCGACCAGCACCGAGGGGATCTAAAACAGGTTCCGGACAGGAACCAGGAGGTGATCATTGGCTGGAAACACAACCTTGGCGAAGGTTCTGCCCCGTCGATCGTTGAAGAGGGGCCCCTTCGACAAGAGCTGGTCAGGCTCGCTAAGCAAACACAAGCTGCCATCAACATCCGCTTCGCTTCGATAGATATCGTCCAGGTCGAGGGCCAAAAGTTCGTGCTGGAAGTGAATTCCGGAGTAATGATGGAATACTTCGTAAGGCACTTCGACGATGGGCGCCGCATAGCCAAGAAGATTTATGCCAAAGCAGTTGACAAGATGTTCGCGAGTTAGCGAAATTCCCTGAGATAAAATCCCGCAGTGCCTTTCCGCTTATTCCCGCCTGGGATTGCGCGCTCCAAACGGATACTGGACCTTGTATTGACTATTGTGGGCGGGTTGTTGATTCTCCCCGTCGTGCTGCTTGTGGCGCTGGTAGTACGAATCTTCAATGGGAAGCCCGTGCTGTTTCGCCAGGAACGCCCTGGGTATCGAGGGCTGCCATTTAACCTCTACAAATTTCGTACCATGCACACGGCGCCCGGAGGTGACGAGGAACGGCTAACCGCGTTCGGGCGCGTACTGCGAGCCACCAGCCTCGACGAACTGCCCGAACTCTACAACGTGCTGCGCGGGGAAATGAGCCTGGTGGGTCCCCGCCCGCTGCTGATGCAGTATCTCGACCGTTACACAGTGGTGCAGGCGCGCCGCCACCTGACGCTGCCCGGCATCACAGGCTGGGCTCAGATCAATGGGCGGAACAACGTTTCCTGGGAGGACAAGTTTGCATTGGACGTATGGTATGTGGACAACTGGTCTTTTTTGCTGGACCTAAAGATATTGTTCATCACAGTATTTAAGGTTTTTGCGCGGGAAGGAATAAACCAACCCGGGAACGCCACCGCAGTGGAATTCATGGGGACGAAAAGGACCGCGGAAAAGCCGCATGTATAATCGCCGCCATGTTAGATGATGCCGGTCTTTACCGGCAGCTTTTAAGAATCCGCCTGTTCGAAGAGACCGTGCTCGACGCCTTCCCCAAAGGCATCTTCTACGGCACCACACACACCTATTTGGGACAAGAAGCCGATGCCGTGGGAGTGCTGGCGCACCTTGATCCAGGCGACATCGTCTTCAGCAACCACCGATGCCACGGGCACTTCATCGCCTACGGCGGCGACCTGCGGGCGCTTTTCGCTGAGCTGATGGGCAAAGCAACCGGAGTGTGCGGTGGCAAAGGCGGCTCGCAGCAACTCCACTGGAAAGACTTCTACTCCAACGGGGTTCTAGGCAGCACGGCGCCCGTGGCGGTGGGCGCCGCCCTGGCGGAGAAGGCCAAGGGCAGCCAATCAATTGCGGTGATCTTTCTCGGGGATGGCGCGCTCGGGGAAGGCGTCGTCTATGAGAGTCTCAATATCGCGTCGCTATGGAAAGCTCCAATCCTATTTATCCTAGAGAACAACCACATTGCACAAACCACGCCGATCGACCTTGCCCTCGCAGGCAGCATTGCAGATCGATTCACAGCATTCGGTATCCCATGCACCGAACTGGACAGCAGCGACGTGGTGGAAATTTCCACGTTGGCAAAGAACGAAATCGCGGCGCTGCGCGGGCAGGGCGGGCCGCGCGCCATTGTTTTGCACACTCAGCGGTTCGGGCCGCATTCCAAGGGCGACGACACACGTGACGAAGAGTTGATGGCTAAGCTGCGTGCCGAAAGAGACCCGCTTTCGATACACAGAAATCGATTAGGCGCCAAGGTTCGAGAGAAGATCTCGGCTGCCCTTCAGGCCGAGATCTCCGAAGCATTCGAGCAAGCCAAGAAAGATCCGTTCCCCACGATTTAGAATGCCCACTGTCCTCGCGGCGCTCAATCGCGCTCTGCACGAAGCGTTTGCAGAAGATTCGCGGGTCTATCTGATCGGCGAAGACTTACTAGATCCATATGGCGGCGCGTTCAAAGTGAGTAAGGGGCTATCCAGCAAATATCCGCATCGCGTATGGACAAGCCCGGTATCTGAGGCGGCCATTACCGGAGTCGGCACAGGGATGGCCTTGCGCGGCCTAAAACCCGTGGTTGAAATTATGTTCGGTGATTTCAGCGCTCTGATCGCTGACCAAGTGATCAACAGCCTCAGCAAGTTTCGCACGATGTACAACAGCCAGGTTGACATACCTATGGTCATCCGCACGCCGATGGGCGGCCGGCGCGGATATGGCCCGACGCACAGCCAGACGCTTGAAAAAATGTATTTGGGTGTCCCAGGGTTGCGCGTGCTGGCCGCAAACGCCATTTCGGATCCCGGCCAATTGCTCAAGCACGCAATTCTGGAGGATCCTGAGCCTGTCTTATTTGTTGAAAACAAACTGCTCTATCCAAAACCAGTGGCCCATAATCTTGCCGATTTTGAACTCGAAGCCAGCCTGCCCACTGGAAGTTACGCGCCCACTCATTTGTTGCGTATCAAGGCCGCACCAAGTCCTGTGGCAACATTAACGACCTATGGCTATATGGCGGAACTCGCTAAAGAAGCTATCCTGCGATTAGCCTTTGAAAAAGAATTATTTTGTGAGTTAGTTGTTCTCAGCCAGTTGGCGCCATTTGAGCCCAATGGCGCCCTGGATCAACTGCTCGGCAGTTCAGTTCAGCGCACCCAACGGCTGTTGGCCATTGAAGAAGGTACGACCAGCCTGGGCTGGGGCGCGGAAATCGCCGCCAGGGCAGCGCATGTTTCCCATGGGGCACTGAAGGCGCTGGACCGCGTGGCCGCGAAGGACACGGCTATCCCGGCATCAGTACCTCTCGAAGAAGCAGTGCTACCCAGCGTCGATAACATTATGGCGGCAGTGCAAAGAATGATATAAAAATCCTATGAGCGCAGCTACACCTGTCATCGTTCCGCTTTTGAACCCGAACGAAACCGAAGCGCGCCTGGTAGCCTTGCATAAAAAGGACGGGCAGAAAGTAAAAACAGGCGATCTGATCGCAACGTTGGAGACGACGAAATCCACCTTTGAACTGACAGCAGAAAAGAAAGGGTATTTGCGTGGCTTGCACTCCAAACCGGGGGAAATGCTCAAAGCAGGTGAGACACTGTGTTATCTTGCTGCTTCAAAAGATTGGAAGCCACCAAAAACGAAGGCCGTGAAATCACTGGGTGGGGTTGTTCCTGATGGCTTGCGAATCACGCAACCTGCTTTGTTATTAGCGCAAAAAGAGGGGCTGGACCTTAATGAATTATCCGTGGGACCAATCATTACCGAGGCACAGATCCGCAAGGCATTGAGCAAAGGCAAACGAGTATCTTCGGTCATCCCGGCCGAGGCAAACCAACCCAATGCGATTATTGTGTACGGAGGCGGTGGTCACGGCAAGGCCGTACTTGATTTGCTACGGGCCTCCGGGGGATACGTAGTTATCGGAGTTGTGGATGACAGCCGCGAGCCGGGCGAATTCGTGCTCGACGCGAAAGTCATTGGAGGTGAGGACTCTTTACAGGCGATCCGAGGAGCTGGCTGCAAGCTAGCCATGAACGCGGTGGGCGGCATTGGAGCCATGATCAGCCGGATCCATGTGGGGGAAAAACTACTGCAAGCCGGTTTTGAATTTCCCGTACTTGTTCACCCGAGTGCAGTTGTGGAGCCAAGTGGCAAAATGGGTAGTGGTACACAAGTTTTCCCCCATGCTTATGTGGGTTCGGATGTGGTGGTAGGAAACAGTTGCATAGTCAATACCGGCGCAATCGTGTCGCACGACTGCGTGTTGGGAGATTATGCAAACCTCGCGCCAGGAGCGATCCTTGCTGGAGGGGTTCAGGTAGGTACGGGCACATTGATCGGCATGGGCGTGACCATTAACTTAAACGTTAGGGTTGGCGCCAACGCTCGGATTGGTAATGGCGCCACGGTAAAGATGGACGTTCCCGATGGCGGTATCGTGCGCGCGGGGGTCGTGTGGCCGAATTAGCTGTTTGCCGACACGCCTCCCGACGAGTATGATTGGGTAATTCCCGCTCATCGAGGTTAATTCCCTATGCAAAACTCTAAACCCCCCGTATCCCTTCTTATTGCAGGCCTGATCCTGTTTCCACTGGGCAGAGAGACCCTTTACCTAGATCCTGGTTCAGGTTCGTTTATTTTACAAATGCTCGTAGCGGGCGCCGCGGGGTTCCTGTATATCATGCGAAACCAAATCGCTCGTTTGTTTGGCGTTTTCCGGCGAAAGGATAAGACAGAAAGCCAGAAAGACAAAGAAGAGAATGCCGAATGAGGAGCGTGTAACGGGGTCTTTCCGCGACCCAAGCGGCTTTCTCTTCAAAAATCAGGGGGAGCTTTACCGGCAGGTAAATCGGTCTTATCGATCTGACTATGAGTTACTAAATAGCTCTGGTCTTTATGAAGAGCTCACTACAAGTGGACGCTTGATCCCCCATGAAGAAAGCAACATCCAGCCTGCGGTACCCCAGATCGCGTTCAAAGTCCTTCGCCCGGAACGAATTCCATTTATCTCCTATCCGTATGAATGGTGCTTCAGTCAATTAAAGGACGCCGCGTTACTGACGCTGGATTTACAGAAGCGGGCGCTGGCGCGCGGAATGACCCTTAAGGACGCAAGCGCAACAAATATTCAGTTCCACAGCAGCCGACCGGTGTTCATCGACAGTCTATCCTTCGAGGCGTATCAAGAGGGACAGCCCTGGGTTCCTTATCGCCAGTTCTGCCAGCATTTCCTTGCTACTCTTGCGTTGATGGCTTACAAGGATATACGCCTCAATCAACTTCTTCGGGTCTATATTGACGGCATTCCGCTCGACCTCGCAAGCCGATTGTTGCCCGACAGGACGCGCTTCAATGTTGGACTGCTGACTCACATCCATATACATGCTGGAGCGCAAAAACGTTTCGCCGGTCGGGCGGTCGAAACACCACCCGCGCGAGGCGTAAGCAAACTTTCACTACTCGGCCTGATCGACCACTTGGAGCGAACTGTTCGAAACTTGACGTGGAAACCAGCAGGTACGGACTGGGCGCAATATTACGACGAAACGAATTACATCCAAGTCGCGGCAGACCACAAGCGGGATTTAGTTTCCCGGTTCATCGCCCAGATCTCGGCGAAAACCCTGTGGGACCTGGGGGCCAACACAGGACTCTACAGCCGGCTCGCCAGCCATAAGGGGTTATTCACGGTGGCAGCCGATTACGATCCAGCGGCGGTCGAGCTTAATTACCTTCAGTCTCGCCGGGACAAGGACGAGAACCTGCTGCCAATTCTTATCGACTTGACTAATCCAAGCGGGTCCAGCGGCTGGGCCAATGCAGAGCGCCAATCGCTGGCAGAGCGCGGCCCCGCCGACGCCGTGATGGCCTTGGCGCTGATTCATCACCTGGCCATCGGGAACAACGTGCCCCTTTCCCGCATAGCTGAATACTTCCGGGGACTTGGAGAGTGGCTAATTATCGAGTTCGTACCAAAGAGCGATTCTCAGGTTCAACGCCTACTGGCAACCCGCAAAGATATCTTTGAAACGTACCATCTCGATGGTTTCAAGGATGCGTTCGCACCCCGTTACGAAATTGTTGCAGAGGAACCCATCCGCGAATCCGAGCGAACCTTGTTCTTGATGAAGCGGCATGCATAAGACCGCTCGATTCCCATACCATCCGCTATTGATAGGCGTTTTTCCGGTTGTTGCCCTCATGGCAGCCAATATTCAGGAATCACCGCTGGAAGATGGCCTGCGAGCATTAGTTGTAAGCTTGCTGGCTTCAGCAAGCGCACTGGCTTTCGCGTGGGGCCTCAGCAAGGATTTGCATAAGGCAGCCGTAATCATGTCGATCTTGCTTATCGCGTTTTTCAGCTATGGGCACGTTTACACGGCTCTGAAACTGACGGGAGAATTTGGCACCTGGGTGGCGCGTCACCGCATCTTGCTCCCGCTTTGGCTGATAACTACTGGCTTGACCATTTGGTCTGCATTGAAGAAATCGCCCGCCGCCCGGTCCCAAACCAGCGCGCTCAACATTGTTGCCACGGTCTTGATTGTTATCCCACTATTTCAGATTTCCTCTTTTCTTATGCGGGATTTTGGTGCCGGAGGCTTCTTCCTCAAGCAAGGCCAAGACTCGACAATCGTGGCCAATCCAGCTGGGATAAATCCGGATTACCCAGATATCTACTACATTATCCCCGATTCTTATTCGCGCCAGGACCTCCTTGAGGAGTTCTACCACTATGATAATTCTGAGTTTCTCAATGAACTTAGATCGCTTGGCTTCTACGTCGCTGATTGCAGCCTTTCAAACTATACAAAAACCCGTCTTTCGCTTTCATCATCGCTCAACATGGATTACCTCGAGAATCTGGGGATAACCGCAATAGATCAGGCGGATGAGATCTGGCGGCGCATTCGAAACAGCGCAGTACGCAAGACTCTGGCCGGGCTGGGGTACAAGATCGTCTCCCTTGAAACGGGTTTTTATTGGACCGAATGGCCAGATGCTGATATTTACTTTACTAGGTCAGAGAATCCATCGGGTTTACGACTCAACAGTTTTGAAACGCTAATGCTGCAAACCACATTGCTGCGCGCCCTGTTCGATCTGGCGTCAGGAGAACCCCAAGCGCTAACCGCCATTGGCATGGACGACCTCCAGGAACATTACGCAATCACGCGCCATGCGTTGGATGCTCTGGATAACCTCGCCTTCTTGGATGGGCCCAAGTTTGTGTTTTCCCATCTATTGATTCCCCATGAGCCTTATGTCTTTGATGCGGAAGGTAATTTCACTACCGAACCCCGAAGCTTGACCCAATCCTATGACGCGCAAATAACCTACCTAAACCGGCGGCTAATAAATTCGCTCTCTACAATCATCCGCGAATCAGAACGACCGGTCATCATCATTTTGCAGGCGGATACGGCTGGTCCAGGAACCCAGTTCGTCAAAGACGACCGCATGAAGATACTGAATGCCTATTACCTTCCCAAAGGACACAGTCTCCTATATAGTTCCATCACCCCGGTGAACTCGTTTCGAGTTGTCTTCGACACTTACTTCGGGACCAACTACGGCCTGCTGGAAGACCTGAGTTACTTTTCGACACCTGAAGATTTGTTCGACGTCAACCTGGTCGGCGATGATAATCCTAATTGCTTGACCCCATAGCGGGTCCCTTCTTGCGGCGACGCGCGATTTCGCTTACATTCGGAACGACCATGAGACGAAAACGCGTAACGAAAGCGATTATTGATTTGAAGCGCACGATCGAAGAACTAACTCAGTACAGCAAAAGGAACTGGCCATGGTTACTGGCCGCTGGTTTCCTGATCCGTTTTGCCTACAAAGTCATCGCGATCTCTATCTCATTCCCAAATCTATTTCGGCTCGCCGAACTGCTTGCACCGTCACGGCCTCTGTTCATTCTGCCGCTTTACATCACATTAGCAGCAGCGGTTTGGAGATTGGTAATCCGGCAACCCAGGCAACGTAACTTCTTGATTAAGCGCTTGGGAGAATTCGCCCGCGCTAACTGGCCTGGCTTCATGATTGCAATTATCTTCTTCGCTATCTATATTGTTCTGGCCGCTGTTTTTAATCGCTCTGATTTCAACAACAACAACGTGTTCTTCGCCGCCGACACTCACCAATGGAAATTACGCCTTGCCGATCCCGGCGGATCCGCGATGGAGATGCGAGCCGTTCATCCTTTGGCCTTCCTTCTGCTGAGGCCACTGGCTTTTGCCGTTTCTTTGGCCACAGGAGCAGATTTTTTCAATTCGGTCATCTTTCTGCTTGCAGTTATTGGTGGCCTCAGCGTATTCCTGATCTGGGCTTTCATCCAAGATACCGTTGGGTCGGTAAACCACACCTTCCTATTCGCATCGATTTTTGGTATTTCGACCGCAGAATTGATGTTCAACACCATCACCGAAACCTATATCTTTTCGGGCTTCTTGCTAGCACTATTTTTTGTGCTGCTGCAAAAGGGTGCCGGATTCTTCTGGCTGATGCTTACTGGGGTTGGGGTCTTTGGCATCACAATCTCGAACCTAGTCCAAGTGCTGATTGGGGCGTTCTTGAGCGATCTCAGGCTGAGGCGAACCCTATTAATCGCTGTGACGGTTGTGCTAGCCAGCGCCGGCCTGAGCTTAGTCAATAAGGCGATCTATCTTAGCTCCGGCTTGTTCTTCAACCCTCCTGATTACGCCGTGGAGAGCCTGCACTATTTCGAAGCGAGAGAAAACTATTCTTGGGCCCAGAGGGCTAAGCTGGTGGCCAGCGACATATTCCTCTTCAGCGTGATAGCACCGCAGCCTTACCTGCAGAACCACAACAAAGATGAGCGCGGCGAATTTCCCAAGTTTAATTTCATGCAAGGGGTCCGCCTGAGTCAGTTCGTTGGCACCGGCAGAATCGCCATTTGGGTTTGGCTGGGGATCCTTGGATTAAGCATTACTCTGTTGGGCACCTCGTTGAAACAGCAAGGGCTTTCCATCTTGAATCGCCTTACCCTGGCCTTCTTAGTTTGCTTAGCCTTTAACTTCGCTTTCCACTTGTTTTATGGTTTCGAGCCATTCTTGTATTCAGCTAACTGGACTTACGCCCTCGTGTTGTTCGTCGCCTTGTGCCTTCGTTCGCTGGCGTATAATAAATGGTTGCAGATCACCCTACTCATACTATTGGCTCTTTTAACTCTAAATAATTTGTCGTTTCTATATTCCCTGATGAATGGGATATCGCCATACATTTTAGGACAGTGATGGTTGAAATCCAATTTCTTGCCTTGAGTTGACAAGAGTTGCCGCGCCAGGCTGCACAGCCAACTAACTCGCCTCCGCCGATTCTTCATCCCTTCCTGCTGGCGCTCTACCCCGTCCTTGCGCTGCTGGCCGTCAATGCTTTCGAAATCCAGTTCAGCGACGGGTTGCGCGCGCTCATCACAGCACCCCTCCTGGCCAGCGTCTTTGTACTATTCGCCAGATTGGTAGCGAACAACTGGCACCGCGCAGGGCTGGTGGCATCTTTTTGGTTAGTCCTTTTTTTTTCATACGGCCATGCCTACAATCTTCTAGGCGATACTTTGATCGGCCGTCACCGCGTTTTGCTCCCGACCTGCGTGATGGTGTTGATAGCGGGAAGTTATTGGATCCTCAAACGCATTGAACATCCAGCCAGGAGCACTTATCCTGCAAACATCCTTGGCGGGTTACTCGTTCTCTTTTCCCTTGGACAGATCGCAATGGCTAAAATAAATATGGCGAATGCAAGAGAAGAATTCCCACCTGGGGAATTTCTTCAACTTCAGGTTTCGTCAGGCCGGCCACCCGACATTTATTACATCATCGTGGACGGTTATGCACGTAAGGACGCACTCGCCGAGGACATTCACTTCGATAATTCAGAATTCTTGACTCAAATGAAAGCGCTTGGGTTTTATGTTGCGTCTTGCAGCCAAAGCAATTATGCGCAGACCAAGCTTTCGCTATCTTCGGCCCTCAATATGAACTACGTTGAGGATTATTACCCCGATCTAGACCCCGCCAGGATAGAGAGCCATGGGCTTGAACCCTTCCTGGCACATAGCTCGGTTCGGAGGGCCCTTGAGAGTCTCGGTTACGTCACGGTCGCGTTCGAAACCGGGTTCGATTGGACAGAACTGCGTGACGCAGACCATTATCTTGGACAGGACATAGGAAGGGATGGTGGACCGAATGCATTCGAGGTACTGTTACTGCGTTCTACCGCCGTTCTGGCGCTTACAGATGCCGCGGCAACTCTTCCTGAGTTTTTATCAATTGATCTGAGCAATGCGGACCTCATTCACCGGGAGCGAGTTAATTTCATTTTAGAAACATTGCCTGACTTACCGCCAATCGAAGCCCCAAAATTTGTTTTTGCCCACGTGGTCTCCCCGCATCCCCCGTACGTGTTCGATAGGGAGGGCAACTTTCCAGATCCCAATACCAATGAAACTGCCCTCTACCGCGACCAGGTCGCTTACTTGAATTCTCGGCTTGTAGACATCGTGGCAAAGATCATTTCAGAGACCAAGACACCTCCAGTGATCATTGTTCAAGGGGACCATGGTTCCCCTGTTTCCTCTGACAGAGGCCGCATGCAGATCCTTAACCTCTATTTGATACCCCAAAATGGGGAGGTGAATCTCTACCCTAAGATCACGCCAATAAACACGTTCCGCATCATTTTCAATTCATTGTTTGAAACCCACCTGCCTCTACTTGAGGATAAAAGCTACTTCTCGCAATACCAGCATCCATTTGATTTTCAGATGATCCCAAATGATGATCCGGATTGCATGACTTCTTAGATTCAAGATTCATCTGTGTTACATTCTAGCCATGGCGGCCAAGAAAGCGACCACCGCATCCAAAAGAAGCACCCAAACTAGTTCCTTTGGGACGCGGGGACGAATCAGCCACGATTCGAGCAGCTTCTATAACAGTTCGTTATATTCTCAAGTGCGGGGGGAGCAGCCAGCCATCTATAGCGAACATGAAGTGCCCCCCGATACGCGAAATCATATCTTCGGTCATTCAAGCGAAGAAATGACCGAGCTACCTGATTCCAGCGTACACCTGATGGTTACTTCACCCCCCTATAACGCCGGCAAAGAGTATGACCAGGACTTGACCCTTCAAGATTACCTCGCGCTCCTACGTCGAGTGTGGGCGGAAACGCTGCGCGTCCTCGTGCCTGGGGGGCGGGCGTGCATCAATGTTGCCAATCTTGGGCGGAAACCGTATATTCCTCTACACGCGTTCATTATCGGCGATATGCTTTCGTTAGGTTATTTGATGCGGGGCGAGATCATCTGGGACAAAGGGGCCAGCTCGAGCGCATCCACCGCATGGGGATCCTGGCGGAGCGCTTCGAATCCTACATTGCGTGATGTGCATGAATATATACTGATCTTCAGCAAAGAGACGTTCAGCCGGAAAAAATCAACGGGAAAACAACCCAGCATCAGTCGAGATGATTTTCTTGAGAACACAAAAAGTATATGGTCTTTCCCGGCGGTTTCTGCAAGAAAGATCGGGCACCCGGCGCCTTTTCCTGTTGAACTGCCACAGCGATTAATCAAGCTATATTCGTTCCCGGGGGATGTTGTGCTTGATCCGTTCATGGGCAGCGGAACTACGGCACTCGCGGCCTTGGGTAGCGAACGGGATTATGTTGGTTACGAGACGAGTTCAGACTACGTTAAGTTAGCCGAAAGTCGTATCAAGGCGCAGGGTGCGAAAAAATCAGGATGAACATAACAGTATTCGGTTCATCCTCCTCCTTACCAGGTGATGCTGCTTACCAAGAAGCTCGCCGTCTTGGCGAGTTGATCGCTCGCGCGGGACATACTGTTCTGACAGGCGGATACATGGGGACGATGGAGGCAGTCTCACGCGGGGCCACGGAAGCCGGCGGTCTTACAATAGGTGTTACGTGTGATGAGATTGAGGCGTGGAGACGGGGCGGTGCCAACCAGTGGGTACGCGAAGAACGCAAGTTCCCGACCTTGAGGGAACGCTTGTACTGTCTTGTGGAGAGTTGTGATGCTGCGCTGGCGTTGCCCGGTGGAATCGGGACTCTGGCGGAGATTGCTGTGATGTGGAGCGGAATGCAAAGTCGATCCATGCCAATACGCTCGTTGATCCTTGTCGGCGAAGGCTGGCAGCATACTTTTGACGTGCTGTTTGCCAACCAAGATAGGCATATTCCTGAAGAGCATCGCGCCCTGATAAGTTTTGCATCCGATGTAGAAAAAGGGTTTGCGGCCGTACAGGAAAAACTAAACAAGTGAAATGCCAGCAGTGGAATTAGGGCGGCTGCTGCAGGAAGTAGCTGCCCTCTCTAATAAATTTTCGGATCCTGATGCCTACGTAAAAGCCCTCGAAAAAATGCTCGAGGTTTATTCGACACCTGTTCACCAGACTGGAATGGTGCGCGGACTGCGACCAGTCCTATTTACATACGAAACCTCGCCGTTAGTCTTGAGCCAGCTGCTGCGCGAATTAGAATTGCAAGCCAAGCAAGATCCGGACCAGGCGCTCCTTGTCGCGGATGCGTTGTGGGCGCGACGAACAATCGAAACTCGCCAACTGGCAATCCGCTTGCTTGGCGCCATCCCGGCCTCCCCATCCTCTGATCTTACACGGCGTTTGGAGTCCTGGGTTGCCGAAAACCGAGAAGATGTGCTCGCTCCAGAATTCTGGGATCAAGGAATTCTTTATTTAAGCAGGCAATTTCCTCAGGAATTGATCCGGTTCGCCGGAAACCTGACTCGCAACCCAGACGTTCGCAAACAGATATTTGCCTTCGGCAGCCTGCGAAATCTTCTAGTAAACAATCCCAAAGTGAATATTCCGGCAATTTTTTTCGTTCTTGCGAATTTCGATGAAGACCCGGTTCGAAAGCTCCGTCCTTACTTGGCTGACCTGTTTTCTGCACTGGCAGAGCGCAGCCCAGGAGAAGCCGTTTTCTTTCTAAAGGAAAGGATGGAAAATTCCAAGGGCGAGGGGATGCTCTGGGTCGTACGCCAGGCGGCAAAAAGGTTACCTGAGGAACATCAAGCTCAGTTACGCCAAACCTTCTAAGAAGGAGGTTCGGCCAACTCCATTTGGTATAATCCTTCATGACTCGACCAGGCAGAGGCTACAGCTTCTGCTTTGGAGACCTGCTAATACAAAAAAGGAGAACGCAGACGTCATGCCACTTGCCAAAGAAAAGAAGGAAAAGGTCATTGCGGATTATCGCCGCAATGATGCGGACACGGGTTCCCCCGAAGTCCAGATCGCGCTGCTTACTAACCGCATCGATCAACTGACCAGTCATTTGAACACCCACGCAAAGGACATGTCCTCCCGACGCGGGTTGCTTAAGCTGGTGGGACAGCGCCGGCGTCTATTGGAGTACTTGCGCAAGGGCAACTATGAGGGTTACGTGGCCCTCGCCGACCGCCTCAATATCCGCAAGAAGTAACCAGCTAGGGCAGATGCGAAACCATCTGCCCTTTTTGTTGCAGGATCAGGGTACGAACGGCAAAATAGACGAAACTTTAACCATATCAAAAGAACGCCTGCCGGTTAGGGCATTGGAATCTGCCGATAAAGCTTTTGTCGGCAGATTCCAGTTCCTCAACAGGCGGGCTGCAAGGCAATATGCCTAAGGAGTAATGATGCAACCCGAATCAAAGAAATTCACCGCCCAAGTGGGTAATCAAACGCTGACCCTGGCTACCGGCAAACTGGCCGGGCTAGCCGGCGGCGCAGTGACGGCCAGATTAGGCGATACCTTGATCTTCGCCGCGGCCACAATGAGCTCCCAGCCTCGCACAGGAATCGACTTTTTTCCGCTCAGCGTAGATTACGAAGAGCGCATGTACGCCGGAGGCAAGATACCTGGCTCCTTCTTCCGCCGCGAAGGCCGTCCCAGCGAGAGCGCCATTCTTACGGCGCGGCTCACGGACCGCCCACTGAGGCCCCTGTTTCCCAAAGATTTACGCAATGATGTGCAGGTGATCATGTACTCCTTGTCGGCAGATGAGGAAAATGTAATCGACATCATTGCGGTCAATGCGGCTTCCGCGGCATTAATGATCTCTGACATTCCATGGAACGGCCCAGTGGGCGCCGTGCGCGTCGGACGAGTGAACGGCGAGTTTGTCATCAATCCAACCTATCCACAATTGGAGCAATCCGATCTGGATCTGCGGATAGCGGGAACACGTGATGCCATTTTGATGGTGGAATGCGGTGCCAATGAAGTTGATGAAGCGACGATGGTGGCGGCGCTTGAAGCCGGACACAAGGCCCTCCAACCCCTCATCGATCTACAACTCGAAATGGCCAAAGAGGTTGCCAAAACGAAACGCGAGTACACGCATTTCTCTGTTGCAGATGAGCTCAAGCAAAAAGTGATGGCGCGGGTGGAAAAAGAATTGCAGGATATTCTCGGGCATGGCCTAACTAAAACTGAGCAAAACACTTCTATAGACGGTCTGCGTGATACTGTGATTGCTGAGATTGCGCCGGATGATGCCGAACTTGCTGCGCAGGTTAAGGAAGCGTATGGGTCTGCCGAGAAGGCTGTGGTGCGCCAACGGATTATCGACCAGAATATTCGTCCCGACGGCCGTAAACCTACAGAGATCCGCCCGATTTGGTGCGAGGTCGATTACAGTCCGCGCGCCCATGGTTCCGGATTGTTCACACGCGGGGAGACGCAAGTACTCACACTCGCCACTCTTGGCACGCCGCGCGAAGCGCAGGAATTGGACACCCTTTCGCCAATCGAACTCAAACGTTACATGCATCACTACAACTTCCCGCCATTTTCTACGGGTGAAGCTCGTCCGCTGCGCGGTTCTTCGCGCCGCGAGATCGGTCACGGGGCGTTGGCTGAACGCGCCTTGGGCCCGGTTATCCCTCCGGAAAAAGAGTTCCCATACACATTGCGGCTGGTTTCCGAATGTTTGTCTTCCAATGGGTCAACTTCAATGGCCTCGGTATGCGGATCGACGTTGGCGCTGATGGATACTGGTGTGCCCATCAAGGCGCCGGTGTCTGGCATCGCCATGGGTCTGATCACCGATGGCAGCCAATACGTGATCCTGAGCGACATTCAGGGTATCGAGGACCATCTTGGTGATATGGATTTCAAGGTAGCAGGGACCGATAAAGGGATTACGGCGCTGCAGATGGATATCAAGATTTCCGGGCTAACGACAAAGATGATGGCTGAAGCCCTGGATCAAGCAAAAGCCGGCCGCAAACATATCCTGGACAAAATGCTAGAGGTCATCCCTGCACCACGCCCCGACCTCAAAGCTCATGCCCCACGTATCACCATTGTCACTGTACCAATTGACAAGATCGGCGCCATCATCGGTCCAGGCGGCAAGACCATTCGCGCTATCCAGGAAGAAAGCGGCGCCAAGATCGATATCTCAGATGACGGCACGGTGTACATTGCTTCTGACAATGCCGAAGCCGCTCAAATCGCGCGCGAACGCGTGGAAGGGCTTACCGAATCAGCCGAGATCGGCAAAATTTATACCGGCAAGGTCGTACGAACAACAGATTTCGGCGCCTTTGTGGAGATCATCCCAGGTACGGATGGGATGGTGCACATATCGCAACTCGATAGCGGACATGTGGAAAACGTTGAAGATGTGGTGAAGGTGGGAGATGAAGTCTCGGTCATGGTCACTGATATCGATCCCAGCGGCAAGATCCGGCTTTCACGCCAGGCTGTTCTGGAGGGTTGGACACCTGAAGAAGCTCGTGAGAAAGACAAGGGCGGCGGGGGCCGCCGGCCGGGTGGAGGCCGACCAGGGGGCGGCCGCAGGAACGGCGGAGGCCGGGGAAGCGGCGACCGGCGCGGCGGGCGCGGCGGTTACCGAGATCGCAGCTAGCTACCAGCTTTCAGAATCGTGAAAACGGGCCGAACTGGAG